>NZ_RIBZ01000121.1:0-49632 GCF_003721215.1 Streptomyces botrytidirepellens | reverse complement strand
GGCGGCGGTGCGGGCCCAGCATGCGGTGCAGCCGGACCAGGGCGCCGGGGCCACCGGCCGCGAACGCCCCGCGGGGCGTACGGCTCGCCGCCATCTCGTACAGCGCCGCGGCGAGCGTCTCGCGCGGGTGGCGGCGCAGCGCGCGGTCGTCCGCCGCCATCTCCAGCAGCATCGCCGTCTGCTCGCGGGCGGCGCGGGCCAGCGGCAGCCACCGGAAGGCCCTGGCGAACGCCTCGGCCGCGGCCAGCGTCAGATGGTGGCGGCCCGCGATGTGCGCGCGCTCATGGTCCAGGACGGCGTCGAGCTGGGCGCTGGACAGCACGCGCAGCGCGCCCGTGCTGACGACCACGCGCGGGCAGCGCCCCGGCAGGCAGTACACGGCGGGCAGCTCATGGTCGAGCACGGTGGCGCGCAGCCCCGCCGAGCGGCGCCCGACCAGGGCCAGCACACCCAGGTGGCGGGAGCGGGCCCGCCGCGCCCGCAGCACCTCGTGGCCGAAGCGGGCGAGCGTGAGCAGCGCCACCAGGAGCGGCAGCACGGCGGCCGGGATGTCGAGGGGGCCGGGCACCGGGAGGCGGGCGTGCCACGACAGCCCGCACAAGTGCACTAAGCCGGACACTCCCGCGTCGAGGTGTCCGGTCGGGACGGCGAGGTGGTACGCGGCCAGCGCCAGCGCGACCGTGAACGACACGGCCAGGCCCTGCCAGGCGGCCACGGCGAGCGCGGGGGAGCGGTGCGGCCAGGCGCTGCGCAGCAGGATCCGCGGGGCCAGGGTGCCGACCGCGGCCGCGTAGCAGGCCAGGGCGAACGCCGGGATCACTCCTGGTTCCGCCGCCCTGCCGCCCGCAGCGCCTTGCGCAGGGCGCTGACCTCCTCGGGGCCCATCTGCTCGACGAAGTGGGCGAGCGCCGCCGGGCGGTCCTGGCTGGTGCCCAGCGCGTCCTCCATCAGCGCGGCGGAGTACTCCTCACGGCTGCGTACCGGCGAGTACAGCCAGGCCCGGCCCTCTTTGCCGCGCTGGAGCCAGCCCTTGTTGTAGAGGATGGTGGCCACGGTCATCACCGTGGTGTAAGCGACCGGCCGCTGTGTGTTGATGTCGTCGACGATCTCCCGCACCGTCGCCGGGCGCCGCCACGTCCACAGACGGTCCATGATCTCCGCCTCGAGATCCCCCAGCCGCCGCATGGACGCTTCCTTCCGCCGTCAGACGCTTACCTCCGTTAGTACGGAGGCCCATAGTAGAGAGCCCTCATCGCGGGGTGGACACCGGGGGGAATGCCGGGCGGGCCTAGGAAGATCGCCGATCATCCGAGCGCCGGGTGCTCCGCCCCTGGCCAAAGCCTCAACTGGCCTTGCGCACGATAGGATTGACCGGACGCGTATTCAACACGGGTAAGGGGAAAGGGAAGTCTGGATGAGTGGTCTGAACAAGGGGCTCGGGAAAATCGAGGTGGCGCTCAAGTGGGACCCCAGCCCCAGCGGGGAACCGGCCAATGATCTCGACATCGTCGCCGGGACCTACCGTGCGAGCGATCCGTACGGTGAACCCGCGTATCTGGTGCACTTCGACAGCCGGTCGCCCGACGGCACCATTTACCTCAATCGGGACAGCCGCACCGGCCAGGGACTGGGCACCGACGAGGCGATGACCTTGGAGTTCGAGCGGCTGTCGGAGGAGTACTCCCGGGTCGTCGTGGGTGTGGCCATCCAGCAGAACGCCGGGCGGAAGACCTTCGGCGATGTCCGGAACACCAGCGTCCGGATTGTCGAGGGATATACCGAGCTGATGGAAGGTGATTTCACCGGCGTCTCCGGAGCCACGGCAGCCACGGTCGCGGAGTTCACCCGGGACGAAGCGGGGGAGTGGGGAATCCACAGCGTCGTCCGTGGATTCGACGTCGACCCGGAAACGTTTACGGATGTGATGGGCAAGGATTATTCCTGACCGCATTTGTGCGCTTTCTCTGTCGCCCGGGCGCACCCCGCTACGGGCCGATGTGAATCATTGACGCCCAGAACAGCGGTTCCGCGTAGCGCCGTTCAGCACGCAGCCGCTGGACCGCCCGGTGCAGCGCGTGTGCCGAGCCTGCCATCGACCGCGCCGCGCCCAGCGCCCCGTACGTGTCCCGGGCGAGATTGGGTGTGATCGCGTCCTTCAGCGTCCACAGGCTGCCGATCACATGGCGGTAGCCGCACAGCTGGAACGCCGAGGCGAGCGTGATCACCTCGTCGACCAGGGCGGTGCCGGGCGCGGCGGTGTGGCAGGCGGAGAGGTACGCGAACTCCGCCTCGTCCAGCCGCTGGGTGGTCAGATCGTGCACGGTCAGCTCACCGCCGTGCAGCAGCAGCCCGCCCGCCGACGGATCCTCGGGGTCGTACGAGCCGTGGCACGCCAGATGCGCGTACGGAGCGTTGCGCAGCGCGGCGAGTACGGCCTCGGGGGTGGCGTCCGTGCCCAGCAGCCGGGACTGCCCGACCGGCAGCTCGGCCACCGCCGCCAGTTCGTCGTCCACCGCGGGCAGCGGCGGAAGCGTGGTGCCGTCCGCGCCGGGCGGGGGCGCGGGCACTCCCCCGGCGGCCAGCGTGGGCGGCTTGCCGGACGGCGCCGCCCGGTCCCGGGCGTGCAGCAGGGCGCCCAGCGTCGGGGTGTACGACGACACCACCCGGTCCTGCACATGGCTGCCGTCCGCGGGGCACCGCGCCGCGTGCAGCGGCAGCAGTGCGAGGGGTCCGGTGGGACACCACCACAGCCGTGGCCACTCCCCGTCCTCGGCCTCGGACCCCACCGGCCGGTCCAGCCCGAGCCGGGTGAGCACGGGGCCCGCGATGTGCTCCCACAGCCACTCCAGCGTGTCGTCCATGGTCCGCTGGTGGGTGTCCGCGTCGGCCAGGCCCGCGGCGGAGGAGAGCGCCGTGACGGCGGCGTGGAAACCCTCGGAGCGGCGGCTGACCTCGGCCCGGGTGATCCCGGCGAGCGGAAGCACGTCGACGCCGGTCCCGCCGTCGGCGTCGGCGCGCAGCAGCAGGGCGTCACAGCGCAGCTCCGCGATGTTGAGCACCACGACCGGGCCCCGCGCGGCCACCGTACGCAGCCGCTCCCAGTCGAGCGGCCGGTGGAACCGCTCGAAGCCCTCGAGCCGCCGGATCTCGGTCAGGAGGGACGCGAACTCCGCGTTCAGGGCGGCGCGTTGCGGGGCGGTGCCGCGCTCCTCGATCAGGTCGGCGCACACCCGCTCGAACCGCCCGGCGAGTTCGGGTGCCGTCGCGTCCAGTTCGGGGTGGCGGCCGCGCAGCCGCAGCGCCTGGGCCAATAACACGCCACGGCCCTGTTCGAGCCGTACCAGCGCCTCTTCGGGGCGGTCCGCGCTGATCTCGACGGCGGCGGCGCTACAGGCCGGCGACGGCAGCTCGCGCAGCCGCACCTCCCTCGACCGCCGGTCCAGCGCCCGGCCGGTGAGCTTGGGGAGCAGATCGTCCAGCGCGACCCCGAACGCCCGCGTGGCCTCGGGCAGATCGCCGAAGTACGCGCCGTTCAGCCCCCAGAGGCAGGCCGACCACAGCCGGATGCGGATGTCCTCGCCGGGTGCGAGCGCGGTGGCGCGGAACTGCCGCGTGGCGGCGAGGAGATCTCCCGGGGCGTGGGTCATTCCCGAACGTGCCGTCAGGAGCGCGCCCAGCTCCATGCTCGCCGCCTGCCAGTGCGGACTGGTGGCCGGAAGCCCGGCGAGCACCGACCGCAGCACCTCGACACCACGGTCGACCTCGGCGACCTGCCCGGTGTGCTGCCCGCGCGCCCCGAGGGCCACGGCCAGCTTGATCCGCATCACGGGATGGTCGTGCTGATGCGGCGGAGTGGCGGCCACCGCATGCTCCAAGTGGCGGATGGCCTCGGCCAGTTCCCCCAGTTCGCCGTGTGCCTGGAAGCGTGCGTGCAGTACGGAGGCCAGATTGGTGAGCAGCTGACCGTGGTGGGGTGACAGGGGAGTGCTGCCCGCCATCGCGCTCCGGGCGGCCGCGGTGGCGGCGTCGAGATCGGCCGGCCTGCCGGTGTTGACGTACTGGTCGAGGAGGGCGAGGCCGAGCAGGGAGTACGCCGGGGACCGCAGCGCGTCGTCGGCCACGGTCCGCAGCGCGTCCCGCAGGAGGCCGATGGCCTCGGTCAGGTCGCCGAGGTGGCCGGTGGCCTCGAAGCGCATCCGCAACAGATTGCCCAGACTGATCCGGTGCCCCTCGCGGGCCGGATCGCCGGTGGGCGTGGCGTCCAGCTCCGCTCGTACGCCCGCGATGGAGGTGTCCAGATCGCCCGGCGCCCCCGTCAGGCTGTACCGGGCCATGCGCCCGCCCGGCGTGGCATCGTCGGCCACGGGGGCGGGCGGTGCCACTCTGGCCTGCGCCGCGGCCAGCGCGTCCAGCACCGCGGCGGGCGGCTCCTCGTCGTCGGGGAACGCCGCCACGGCCTGCCGCATCAGCGCGACCGCCGCGATGATCAGCGTCTGATCCCCGGTGAGATCGAAGAGCGTGGCCAGCGCGGAGCCCTCGTTGAAGAGGATCCGGGGAGCGTTCTCCTCGGGCGCCATCTCCCGCGTGTGACGGAACATCTCGGCGGCCCGCCACAGCCCGGCCTCGTCCCGGGCGGACGCGCTGGCGGAGAACAGCACGACGGAGATCGCGTGCAGGATCTGCCAGGCCGGTGCCACCTGCGCGGTCGTGCCGGTCAGCCCCTCCCTGAGCGCCCGGGGAAGGGCAGTGGGCCGCAGCGCGTGCACGACCGAGAAGAGGAAGCCCGCGGCGAGGCGGTCCTCCGCGGCCTCGGTCTCGGGGGCGTGCGGGCCTCGCGCCAGATGGAAGCAGGCCGCCAGATAGACCGCCTCGATGTCCACCTCGGCCGGGCTCACCTGCGCGGGCGTCAGACGGCCCCGGGCGCGGTCGACGATCCCGGCCATGGTGCGCAGGGTCTCCGGGGACAGCACCGACTCCCGGCTGTCGCCCGAGAACGGGCGGTTGCGGTCGGGATCGGCCATCGCCTCGCGGATCAAACGGCGCAGATTTTCGTCCAGATAGTCCCCCATGGGCGACATTGTGACGTGCGTCGTCCCTCAGCGAGGGCGGAACGGCGTGATCCGCTGCGTACCGCGTCGGGTGTACGGCGCGTTGCCGGATACTCCTTGAGAAGCAGGACGGAATCCGTCTGATGTCAGCGCCGACGTCGGCATCTCATGCCTAGGGTTCTGTCATGGATCTCCGAAAGACCCTGCGCGGTCGGCGGCTGCTCGCGACGGTGGCCGCTGTCGCCGTCCTCGCGGGCACGGGCACCTGGGCCACCGTCGTAGCCGCCGACGACCGGCCGGCCGTGCACCGTGAGGACCGGGTGCTGGACATGCCCGGGACGCGTCTGGACACCTCGTACTTCACCGCGGGCCAGGGCCGCCGCCCCGCGGTGCTGCTCGCCCACGGCTTCGGGGGCAGCAAGGAGGACGTCCGGGAGCAGGCCGAGGAGCTGGCCCGGGACGGTTACGCCGTGCTGACCTGGTCGGCGCGTGGCTTCGGGAGATCGACCGGCAAGATCGGGCTCAACGACCCCGACCATGAGGTGGCCGACGCCCGGCGGCTGATCGACTGGCTGGCGAAGCGGCCCGAGGTGCGGCTCGACGCCCGGGGCGATCCGCGCGTGGGCGTCGCCGGTGCCTCGTACGGCGGGGCGGTGTCGCTGCTCGCCGCGGGGTACGACCGGCGGGTCGACGCCATCGCGCCCGAGATCACCTACTGGAACCTGGCCGACGCGCTGTTCCCGAACGGCGTCTTCAAGAAGCTGTGGGCCGGGCTCTTCTTCACCACCGGCTCGGCCGACCTCTCCGGAGGTCAGCAGGGCCAGGACTCCCAGGGCTCCCAGGACGAGTCCGGCCCGCAGGGCGGCGGAGGAGGCGGTCAGGGCGGTGCTCAGGGCGGTGGTCAGGAAGGCCAGGGCGGCCAGACCGCCCCGAGCGCCCCGCCCGCCGCGGACGGCCGGAACCAGGGCTGCGGACGGTTCGAGAAGCAGCTGTGCGCGATGTACGAACGCGTCGCGGTCGCCGGGAAGCCGGACGACGCCGCCCGGCGCATGCTGGAGGCCCGCAGCCCGTCCGCCGTGGCCGACCGGATCAAGGCCCCGACACTGATCTTCCAGGGCCAGTCCGACTCCCTCTTCCCGCTCGGTCAGGCCGATGCGATGGCGAAGGCGATCAAGGCCAACGGCGCCCCGGTCGACGTCGACTGGACCGACGGAGGACACGACGGCGGCGACCGCGAGACCGGGCGCGTCCAGGCCCGCACCCGGGACTGGTTCGACCGCTATTTGAGGGGCGACCGGGGCACCGACACCGGGCCCGCCTTCCGGGTCACCCGCTCCGGCGGCGTGGACTCCACCAACGGCGCCGTCCAGCTGCGCGGCGCCACCGGCGACCGCTACCCGGGCCTGGAGGACGGCCGCCGGAACGTGGCGCTGCGCGGCCGCGAGCAGTCGTTCGCGAACCCGCCCGGCGGCGGACCGCCGTCGGTCTCCACGGTGCCGGGCATCGCCGCGCTGTCCCAGGCGTCCTCGTTCGGGATCGGCGTCTCCCTCGACGTCCCCGGCCAGTTCGCCCGATTCGACTCCGCGCCGCTGAAACAGTCGCTGCGGATCACCGGCACGCCCGAGGTGAACGTCCGCGTGCGGGCGGACACCGACGACGCCGTGCTGTTCGCCAAGGTGTACGACGTCGGGCCGGACGGGCAGCAGACCCTGCCCTCCCAGCTCGTCACCCCCGTTCGCGTCACCGACGCGAAGCAGGGGAAGATCGTCACGCTCCGGCTGCCCGCCGTCGACCACGAGGTCATCGCGGGCCACTCGCTGCGGCTCGTGCTCGCCTCCACCGACCTCGGCTACGCCTCCCCGGCCCAGCCCGCCACGTACCGCGTCGCGCTCGCGGGCGACGGCCTGAGCGTGCCGACCGCGCCCGGGGTGCACACCGAGCCCGCCTCGCTGCCGTGGTGGGTGTGGGGGCTGCCGCTGGGCGGCGCCGTGGTGGCGCTCGGCGTGCTGCTGACCGGCAGGCGGCCGACGTCCGCGCCGCCGCCGGACCCCGCGCTGACCGACGTACCGCTCCAGATCACCGGCCTCAGCAAGCGCTACGCCAAGTCCGCCGACCGGTACGCCGTGCGCGACCTCTCCTTCCGTGTCGAGAAGGGGCAGGTACTCGGACTGCTCGGGCCGAACGGCGCCGGAAAGACCACCACACTGCGCATGCTGATGGGCCTCATCAGCCCGGACGGCGGGGAGATCCGTGTCTTCGGCCAGGCCATCAGGCCCGGCGCGCCCGTCCTGTCCCGGGTGGGCGCCTTCGTCGAGGGAGCGGGCTTCCTGCCGCATCTGACCGGACGCGCCAACCTGGAGCTGTACTGGCGCGCCACCGGACGGCCCGCCGAGGATTCGCACCTCGACGAGGCGCTGGAGATCGCCGGTCTCGGCGACGCACTGGAGCGCGCGGTGCGCACGTACTCCCAGGGCATGCGGCAGCGGCTCGCCATCGCCCAGGCCATGCTGGGCCTGCCCGATCTGCTCATCCTGGACGAGCCGACCAATGGCCTCGACCCGCCCCAGATCCGCGAGATGCGCGAGGTGATGATCCGGTACGCGGCCGCCGGACGCACGGTGATCGTCTCCAGCCATCTCCTGGCCGAGGTCGAACAGTCCTGCACCCATCTGGTCGTCATGGACCGCGGGCGGCTGGTGCAGGCAGGCCCGGCCGGGGAGATCACCGGCACCGGGGAGAGCCTGCTGGTCGGCCACGAGGGCGAACTGAGCGACGCCCTGGTCGACAAGGTGAGCGCGCTGCCCGGCATCACCTCCGCGGTGCGCACCGACGCCGGGCTGCTCGTCCTGGTCGACGGCGCCGCCCCGGCGCGGCTGCTCGCCGAGCTGGTGCGGCTGGAAGTCCCGGTGACCAGCTTCGGGCCCAACCGGCGCCTGGAGGACGCGTTCCTGACGCTGATCGAAGGAGGATCCGCATGAGCAGCCCCGTGAGCTCCGTGAGCTCCGTTACGGAGGCGGCGCCCGGCTACCGGGCGCGCCACACCCTGCCCCTGCGGGTCGAGGCGGTGCGGCAGCTGCGCCGGCGCCGCACCCTGGTGATGGGCGTGGTGCTGGCCGCGCTGCCGTTCGTCCTCGTCGCCGCGTTCGCGATCGGCGGCACGCCCGAGGGGCGGGACGACCGGGTCACCCTGATGGAGACCGCCACCTCCTCGGGCGCCAACCTCGCGGCCACCGCGCTCTTCGTCTCGGCGGCCTTCCTGCTGGTCGTGCCCGTCGCGCTGTTCTGCGGTGACACCGTCGCCTCGGAGGCCAACTGGTCCTCGCTGCGCTATCTGCTGGCCGCGCCCGTGCCCCGGGCGCGGCTGCTGGCCGGAAAGCTGGCCGTGGCGCTGGCGTTCAGCGCGGCCGCGATGGTGCTGCTGCCGCTCGTCGCGCTGCTGGTGGGGACGGTGGCGTACGGCTGGGGGCCGCTGCGCCTGCCCACCGGCGGCGAGCTGGGCACGGGCGACGCCCTCGCCCGGCTCGCCCTGGTGGTCACGTACATCTTCCTGTCCCAACTCATCACCGCCGCCCTCGCGTTCTGGCTGTCGACCGTCACCGACGCACCGCTGGGTGCGGTGGGCGGCGCGGTCGGGCTGACCATCGTGGGCAATGTACTGGACGCCGTCACGGCGCTGGGCTCCTGGCGCGAGTTCCTGCCCGCGCACTGGCAGTTCGCCTGGGCCGACGCACTCCAGCCCCACATGGAGTGGGGCGGAATGCTGAAGGGCACGGCGGTGTCGGTGGCGTACGCGCTGGTGCTCTTCGCCCTCGCCTTCCGTGGCTTCGGCCGGAAGGACGTGGTGTCCTAGAGGCCTCAGTAGTCCTTGAGCGTCAGCGAGTTGACCACCTTGTAGAAGTCGTTGGTGTACACATCCTGGTCGTCCCCGTTGAGCTCGGCGTCCATCCGCTCCTTGTTGACCAGGGCCAGCTCCTGGTTGGCGGTCACGAAGTCGCGCAGTTCGTGCTCGTAGGCGGCGAAGGCCGTGGTGTGGTCACCGCCCGCGGCCTTCAGCTCGCCCGCCAGGACGTACGCCCCGACCAGGGCCATGGAGGTGCCCTGGCCGGAGGCGGGCGAGCCGCAGTAGCCCGCGTCGCCGAGCAGCGCCACCCGGCCACGGGACCAGGAGTCCATGTGGATCTGGGCGACCGCGTCGAAGTGGAAGTCGGGGGCGCCCCACATGTACTCCAGCAGCCGTGGCATCTCCCAGCGCGCGTTCGCGTACCGCTCGGCCACCAGCTGCTTGTGCTCCGAGGGGGTGCGGTCGCCGAGCACCCGCGCGGGCGGCTCGTCCGAGCCGAAGCCGACGTAGACCCGGGCCTCGGTGTTGTCGCGGACGCTCATCACCATTCCGCCCCACGCGTCGGCGTCGTTCATCAGGTAGGCCACCTGCCAGCGGTCGAGGCCGAGATAATTCGGCACGGTCCACACGGCCAGATAACTGCCCAGGGGCCGGATGAAGTTCTCCTCGGGACCGAAGACGAGTCGGCGGGTGCTGGAGTGCACTCCGTCGGCGGCCACCACGAGATCGAAGGTGCGCGACAACCCGCTGCGGAAGGTGACGGCCACTTCGCCGGGGCCCTGGGCGAGTGCGGCGATCGAGTCGTCGAAGAGATATTCGATGCCCTTTCCTCCCGCGCCCACGAGAATCGTCGCCAGATCGTCGCGGAGAATCTCGACGTCGGGGGTGTCGAGCCGCCCGCCGCTCGCGGTCCATTCGGTGGTACTGGACAGTTCCTTTCCGTCGCCGTCGACCGTCGACATGCCGCGCAGACCGGTGCTGTGAGCGCGGATCTCCTCCAGGACCCCCATGCGCTCACACACCTCCAGCGCCGTGCCCCGGACATCGATGGCCTGCCCGCCGGGCCGCAACCGGGCGTACCGCTCCACCACGGTGACCTCGTATCCGTAGCGGTCGAGCCAGTACGCCAGAGCCGGTCCGGCGACACTGGCGCCGGAAATCAGGACTCGCATATTCCGCATCGTGCACTCCTTTTGGCCGTCCCCCGAATCCCTTCTGCTCGCAAGAGTGAGCGATGCCACCGACACCACACCGACGCACCGCCTATGGGCACCGACAGGTCACCGACGGGACGCCGGCGGGACGCCGACAAGGCCGAACACCGCGGGAGTCACCAGCGTGCAGTGATCGATTAATGAGAGTGTTACCTGATGGTGTTGTGCCGTTCTGTTGTCATCGAAGAGACTGGGGCTTCCGACTGGCCCGTACAAAAAGCCGGTTGGTCGCACTGGTGACGTTCGGTCCTCCCCCCACGATCCGAACAAGGATGGGACCCATGCACACTTCGCTGGAACACGCTCGCGTGTCCCGCGGCCCGGCAAGAGCGGTACGCGCCTGTCCCGGGCAGCGCCGGAGACCCTGCCCTCGCGGCAGCGGACCGGCCACGGCCTCCGCGTAGCAACGCCGAAAACCCTCACGCGAAGCCTCACCAACGGCGATTCGCCACTCCATAAGCCCCCTCGGGCAGCTATACGGCCACGCTCGGCATATGCCCCCGCGCGGACGGCATTCCGCATGCCCCGGCATAGCGCCCCGGCATCCCGTTCGGTGACGCACGACCTGGCAAGGAAGGAACTCCTCAGGTGCTGATTTCGCACCATGCGCGGTCACCCGAATCATCGGAAACATCGTCCGAAGGAACCTCCGGACGTTCGGCCGAACCCGGTGCGTCCGGGACGGCCCAGGCCATCGCCGACGGCCCGAGCGGACATGTGCTGGCGGTCGGCGCGCCCGGCCCGGGCATCGACCGGCTGACCCGGACCCTGGTGTCCGCGGGCCACGAGGTGAGCCACGCCCGGCCCGGCGACGTGGACCGGCAGCTCCGGCAGACCCCGCCCGACGCCATCGTCGCCCTCGACGGCGGCGACGAAGGACTGGAGGTGATCCGCGAGGTCCGTGCCGCCCCCGCGGGCCGGGCACTGCCCCTGCTCATGGTCACCACGGGCCCCGGCCCCACCGGCGTCGCCGACATGCTGCGCGGCGGCGCCGACGACTGCGTACCGGACACCTCCGACCCCGTCGAACTGGCCGCCCGCATCGAGGCCAAGCTGCGCCGGGTCCCGGTGCCCGTCGAGAACCTGCTGCTGGACCCGCGTACCGGCCTGTACTCCCAACCGCACTTCCTGGGCGAACTCGACCGGGAACTCAAGCGTGCCGACGACAGCCGCAGCGGCGGTGTCGTGGCCATGGTCGGCGTCGCCGAGATGGCCGCGCTGGAGGCCCGGCTGGGGCCGCGGGTGCGCCGCGAGGTCGCCGAGCGGCTGGCCGGGGTGGCGGAGAAGCTGGGCGGGGTGTGCGACCGGCTCGGCTGGGACGACGACGGGCGGCTGCTGATGCTGATGCCCGGCGTCGACGACGACACCGCGCGCAGCACCCTCCAGAAGTTCGCCAACACCGTGGCCGGCACCCGCTTCGTCGTCGCCGACGAGAACGTGCGGCTGACCCCGGCCATCGGCTGGACCCCGCTCACCGACTGCCCCGACCGCCACCAGGCCGTGGACCAGGCCCGGGACGCGGTGGCCGAGTCCATCCGCCACCGGGATCTGCGCCCGGTCAAGTACGCGGCCTGGATGCGTGGCGCGCCCCGCGGGCGACGCCGTGTCACCGTGGCGGTGCAGGCCCTGCTCTCGGCCCTCTCGCCCTTATTCGTGCTCGTGCTCGGCGTGGCCGTCCCCTTCGTGTTCTACCAGCAGATGTACGAACTGGGCTGGGACGTCGGATCGGCGGCCTACTGGGTGGTGGTCGGCGGCCTCATCGTCTCCGCGGTGCTCATCGTGCTGGAGTGCCTCTTCTCGCTCGACGCCGCGTCCCGCCCCGAACGGCCCGCGCAGCCGTATCCACCGGCCGGCGCCGTCATCGCCGCGTATCTCCCCAATGAGGCCGCGACCATCGTCGACACCGTCGAATCGTTCCTGCGGCTGGACTACCCCAACGAGCTCGAAATCGTGCTCGCCTACAACACCCCGCACCCGATGCCCGTCGAGGACACCCTCCGGGAGATGGCCCGCCGCGATCCGCGCCTGGTGCTGCTGCCGGTGGCGGGATCCACCTCCAAGGCGCAGAACATCAACGCCGCCGTCACCCGGGTGCGCGGCGAGATGGTCGGCATCTTCGACGCCGACCACCACCCGGCCCCCGACGCCTTCAAGAACGCCTGGCACTGGCTGTCCCACGGGTACGACGTGGTCCAGGGCCACTGCGTGATCCGCAACGGCGACAGCTCCTGGGTCGCCAAGCTGGTGGGCGTGGAGTTCGAGGCCATCTACGCCGTCAGCCACCCGGGCCGCACCCGGCTCTACACGTTCGGCGTCTTCGGCGGCTCCAACGGCTTCTGGCGCACCGATCTGCTCGCCCGCACCCGGATGCACGGCTCGATGCTCACCGAGGACATCGACGCCACCATGCGGGCCCTCCACGAGGGCGCCAAAATCGCCACCGACCGCACCCTCGTCTCCCGCGAGCTGGCGCCCACCACCGTCAAGGCGCTGTGGAACCAGCGGTCGCGCTGGGCCCAGGGCTGGCTCCAGGTGTCGCTCAAGTACCTGTGGCGCGCGATGCGTTCCCCGGCCTTCACCTTCCGTCAGAAGGCGGGGCTGTTCGTCCTCCTCGGCTGGCGCGAGGTGCAGCCGTGGCTGACCCTCCAGATCCTGCCCGTCCTGCTGTACGCGGCCTGGCGCGCGGGCGGCCCCGGCGAACTCGACTGGGCGGTGCCGATCGGCCTGCTGGCCACGCTGTTCACGCTCTCCGCCGGAGTGGTGCAGGCGCTGTTCGCGTGGCGGCTGGCGATACCCGAACTGCGCCGCCGCAGGGCGTGGTTCTGGCGGTACCTCTTCGTGGCGACCTTCTTCTACAGCCACTTCAAGAACATCGTGGCCCGCCAGGCGCTCCTCAAGGAGGTGCTGCGGGACCAGCAGTGGCGGGTCACCCCGCGGTCCGGCGGCGGCAAGGCGGTACCCCGCGCATGAGCACCCTGTCCACGGTCAACAACAACACCCACCACCCCGCCGCGCCCGCCGTCGTGAAACCGGCGCGGTCCGGGACCGCCCGCCGCCGCAACGGTGAGATCCAGGGCTACCGCGGACTGGCCGCGATGGCCACGGTCGTCTTCCACGTGTGGCAGCAGTACTTCACGTACGACCAGGACGGCTCCCACGCCCCGGTGGCCAACCCCTACGCGAACGCGCTCGTCTCGCTCGAGGTCATCGACTTCTTCTTCGTCCTCTCCGCGTATCTGCTGACCCTGTCGTACGCGCGCGCCGCGATCGACGGCGGCTCGACCAAACCCGCCCGGGTGTTCCTCTTCCGGCGCGCCATCCGCATCGTGCCGCTGTACTTCCTCGCCATCCTGTTCATCTGGGCGACCCGCAATCCGTCCCTGCCCGGAGACTGGCCTGACCTGCTCCGGCACCTCACCTTCACCCAGGTGTTCGACAAGGAGCAGATCTTCTACACCATCGGGCCCACCTGGTCGTTGTCGCTGGAGATCATGTTCTATCTGGCGCTCGTCGCACTCGGCCCGCTGGCCGCCCGCGCCTGCCGGCGGCTGCGGAGCAGGGCCGCGCGGGTGGCGGTGTGCGCCGCCGGATGCGCGCTGCTGTACATCGGGCCGATGGTCTGGATCGCCGTCGCGCGCTACGGGTTCGAGGTGCCGTACACCGAATGGCCGGTGTACTTCGGTCCGCAGGCCCGCTTCGGCGGGTTCGCGGCGGGCATGGGTCTCGCGGTGCTGACCGTCGCCCTCGGCGACCGCGGACGGCTGGGCCCGAAGGCGACGATCCCGCTGCGCGTGGCGCCGCTCGCGACCCTGTACGTGCTGTCGCTGCTCAGCGCGGACCCCGAGGACTTCGCCACCACCTTCTACCATCCGCTCTCCGCCGTGCTGTGGACCGTGCTGCTGTTCGCCACCCTCCATGTGCGGAAACCGGGGCGCTGGGAAGCGTGGCTGTCGGCCCGGTGGCTCACCGCGGTCGGACTGGCCAGCTACAGCCTCTTCGTCTGGCACGAGCCCATCATGCTCGGCCTCTACGAGGCCGGACTGCTGCCGCCAGCCGGCCAGGAGGGCTTTCCGCTCGCCGTGCTGATCGTGCTGGTGGTGGCGGTGGCCGCGGCTTTGGTGAGCTACTGGGTCATCGAGTACCCGGCGAGCCTGCTCGGCCGGCTGAAGGACGCCAAGGGGCAGTCGCGGGACTTCTATCCGGAAGTGGCGCGCTAGGTGCCACGGTAAGTGCCGGTGTGTCATGGGTTGTCCCCGGTGTGCGGCTCTTCGCACACCGGGGACACGTGACTATGATCTGGCTTGTTCTTGACGTGATAACGGGGAGACATCAGCGATATGGGCCGACACAGCCGCCCCACACCTGCCCAGCAGGCCCGGGCCACATCCCTCAAGGCGGCCGCCGCCCTCGGGGTGGCCGGGACCATAGCCTTCGGCCTCCACTCCTCGGTCGGGGGCGACAAGTCCACCCAGGCACGCTCCGATGTCCACGCGTCTCAGGAGCAGAAACCGGACATCGATCCCACGGTCGACGACAAGCCCTCGGGCAGCCATATTTCGCCCTCCGAGTCCGCGAAACCCCGGCTCATTCCGGACGGGACGGATCACACGGACGGCACGGGCGGTACGGGCGGTACGGGCGGCGGCGGCTCGGGCGGCGGCGGTACGGAGCCCACCGCGTCGGACACCCCGTCTCACACGCCGAGCGCGGCGCCCTCCACGCCCGCGCACACCGATGTGGCCACCTCGCCGACCCAGCGTTCCGACCAGACCCCGATTGACCCGTCGTCGCCCTCCCGGACACCCGGCGGCGACCCGACCACCCCCGGCACCCCGCAGCCCGGCGAGACCTCGCAGCCGGGGAACGGCGGCGGCCAGGGGACCGGTGTGGTCGGCGATGTGGTGGACGGCCTCGGCGACACCCTCGACGGTGTGGTCGGTGGCCTGACCGGCGCACTCGACGGCTGACCGCTCGCCACCCCGCCCCGCCCCCGGAGCGGGGCGGGGTGGGTGGTTACCCCTTGGCCAGCGCCTTCAGCGCGGTCAGGCTTCCGTTGAAGCGGTTGTGGTCACCCACCACCGGGCCCGTGGAGGTGTACTGCCAGAAGGTGTGGGTCTTCCATCCCGCGGGCAGCGCCCCCGGCGAGGCGGTGTAGCGCGCCACCCACAGCGGATTCTTCGAGGCGAAGGCGGCGCTGTTGCCGGTGCAGGACTTCCACCAGCTGGTGGTCGTGTAGATCACCGGATCGCGGCCGGTGAGGGATTTCACCCGGCTGCTGAAGTCCTTGATCCAGCTGACCATCTGAGCCTTCGTCTTGCCGTAGCAGGTCCCGCCGTACGGGTTGTACTCCATGTCCAGTACGGGCGGCAGCGTCTTGCCGTCGTTGGACCAGTCGCCGCCGTTGCGCACGAAGAAGTCCGCCTGCTTGCTGCCGCTCGACTTGTTCGGCAGGGCGAAGTGGTAGGCGCCGCGGATCATGCCTTTCTTGAAGGCGCCGTTGTATTGCGAGGAGAACGCGGGGTTCTTGTACGTCGTGCTCTCGGTGGCCTTGACGTAGGCGAACCGGACGTTCTTGTTCCAAAGGGATGTCCAGTTGACCGAGCCCTGATGGTTGCTGACGTCGACGCCCTCCACCGTCGCGGCGTCGGGAGTGGCCGCCGGGGCCGCCTTCGGGGCGGCCTTCTCGTGTGCGGGGAGGGTCGAGCCCATCCAGTCCCGCTCGGGGTGCGGGACGGACGCGGACAGGGTGCGGTTCGGGGCGGAGTCGGTGTCAGGTTCGGTCGTCGACGCCATCGCGGGCACGAGAGTGGCGAGGGCGGCTGCGCCGACCGCGGCCCCCAAACCGCCGATGGCATACGGCGAACGCCAGCGCGAGGGGGCCCGGTGTCGCCCCTTTCCGGCCTTTAAGGACATCTGTTCCTCCGGAATTGGTGCTCCGTGGGGAGAGCAGTCCGCACCGAAGGTACGCGCGTAGATGAAACATATGGAAGAGATTTTGGAAATTCCATGGGTCCGCGCTGTGGTTGACGCCGTCACCGCCGACGATATGGTCGGCCATAAAGCGGGATGCCTTGAATTTCCGTCCCGGGCAGGGAATTTCGGAGAAAATCAGTCGTCAGTCGGCGCGGTGGAATAGCCCGCCACCAGGGCCCGCGCCGAGCGCGTCGCCCGGGCGGCGACATCCTCCACCACCTCGTCCGGGTCACCGAACACGCCGTCGAGCAGCAGGGTGGCGTATCCACGGGCCAGCGCCTGCAACGCCTCCAGCAGTGCCACCGCCGCCCCGTGTTCCCCCGGCACCACCTCGAAGGCGCTCGGCAGCAGCAGGTCCACGAACTCCCGCTTGCTGGCCACCACATCGGGGTGGGCGGTGCGCACACCGGGCGCGTAGAGGAGTTCGTACCCGCCCCGGAAGCGGGCGGCCGCCCGTACCACGCTGCCCGCCATGGTGGCCAGCCGCTCCTGCGGCGACTCGACCGTGGCCACCGCCTCCAGATAGATGGCCCGCAGCCGCCGCGAGACCTCCAGCGCGGCGGCCGCCAACAGCGCGTCGCGGTCGGCGAAGTGGCGATAGGGCGCGCCGGGGCTGACGCGGGTGCGGCGCGCGGCCTCCGCGACGGAGAAACCGCGCACCCCGACCTCGTCCACGATCTCCAGCGTCACCCGCACCAGCGCGGCGGCGAGATCGCCGTGGTGGTACGTGGCGCGCCCTTTGCAGCTGGGTGCCATCCGGGCGACCCTACCCGACCGGTTTTCCCTGCTCCGCCGCCCCCGGCCCGCGCTTCCGGGCCTCGGTGCGCGCCGCCCGCAGCGCCTCACGCGAGCGTTCGACGCGGATCGGCAGATCGCGCACCCGCTGCCCGGTCGCGTGGTGGAACGCGTTGGCGATCGCCGCCGCCGCGCCCACGATGCCCAGCTCGCCGATGCCCTTGCCGCGCACCGGATTGGGGGTGTCGTCCTGCTCGTCCAGCCAGACCGCCTCCAGCTTCGGGACATCGGCGTTGGCCGCGACGTGGTAGCCCGCGAAATCGTGGTTGGCGAAGTCGCCGAAGACCGGGTCGACCTCGCCGATCTCCAGCAGCGCCATCGACAGACCCATCGTCATGGCGCCCAGGAACTGCGAACGGGCCGTCTTCGGATTGACGATCCGCCCCGCCGCGAACACGCCCAGCATCCGGTCGACGCGGATCTCGCCGGTGTCGGTGTCCACCCGCACCTGCGCGAAGTGGGCGCCGAACGAGTGGCGGGAGAGCGACGCCCGCAGCTCCACGTCCTCGGTGGTGTCGGCCCGCACCTCCAGACCCCCGTCCGGGACGACGCCGCCGTACGTGTCCAGCTCCGCCAGCAGCGCGCGGCACGCCTTGTCCACCGCCCAGCCCCAGGACGCCGTGCCCAGCGAGCCGCCCGCGAACGGCGCCGGGCCGAGCGAGGCGCGCCCGATCTCCAGCCGCAGCCGCTCGACCGGGATGCCGAGGGCGTCCGCCGCCAGCTGGGTCAGCGCGGTGCGCCCGCCGGTCCCGATGTCGACGGCGCCGACCCGCACCGTGAACGTCCCGTCGGCCTCGGCACGCGCCGTCGCCGACGAGGGGAACACATAGTCCGGGTGGTGCGCGGACGCGACGCCGGTGCCCACCAGCCAGCGCCCCTCACGCCGGATGCCGGGCTTCGGATCGCGCAGCGCCCAGTCGAAGCGCGCGGCACCTTCCCGAAGACACTCCACCAGACCGCGGCTGCTGAAGGGCTTGCCGCTGTCGGGGTCGACACCGGTGTCATTGCGGATCCGCAGCTCGACGGGGTCGATCTCCAGCTCGGTGGCCAGCTCGTCCATGGCCGACTCCAGCGCGAACATGCCCGGAGTGTGGCCGGGCGCGCGGAACCACGCCGGGGTCAGCACGTCGAGCGGCGCCGTCTTCACCGTCGTACGGACATGGGGCGCCCCGTACATCAGCCGCGTCGAACCCCCCGTCTGGTCCGCGAACTCCACCATCGCGGAGCGCTGCTGCACCACCTCGTGGTCGATCGCGGTCAGCCGCCCGTCGCGCTCGGCACCGAGCCGGATCCGCTGAATGGTGGGCGCCCGGTAGGGGATCAGCTGGAACATCTGCTGCCGGGTCAGCGCGATCTTCACCGGCCGGCCCAGGTGCTGCGCGGCGAGCGCCGCCAGCACGGCGGGGGAGCGCGGAATGCCCTTGGAGCCGAAGCCGCCGCCGATGTGCTCCGCGACCACCTCCACCGCGCCCTCTTCGAGCCCGAACACCGCCGCCAGCAGCTGGGAGGACATGAACGGGCCCTGGTCGGCGTTGTACACCGTCAGCCGGTCCTCGTCCCAGACGGCGATGGTGGCATGCGGCTCCATCGGGCTGGTGTGCTCGACCGGCGTGGTGTACATGGCCTCGGTCCGCACCGGCGCGGCCGCCAGCGCGCCCTCGGTGTCGCCGCGTTCGACGAACCCGGGGCTGCCGTCGGTCACCTTCTCGGCGACCTGGGCCCGTTCGTCGTCGAAGCGCAGCACCACATCGTGCGGCTCCTGCTGGTAGCTCACCCGCACCGCCGCCGCGCCCTCGCGTGCCGCCTCCAGCGACGTGGCCACCACCGCGGCCACGATCTGGCCGTGGTACGCCACCTCGGGGGACTGGAGCACGAACAGATCGGGGCTCGCCGGGGCCTCCGTGTTCAGCCGCGGGGCGTTGCCGGAGTCCAGCACCGCCAGCACACCGGGCCGGGCCAGCGCCGGGGCGCCGTCGACCTCCGTCACCCGGCCGCGGGCGATGGTGGCCTGCACCGGCCACACGTAGCCGACGTCCGGCGTCGGGAACTCATAGGCGTAGCGTGCCGCGCCGGTGACCTTGTCGAGGCCGTCGACCCGGGTCATCGGCGCGCCGACGGTCTGCCGGGTGGTGGTCGCGGTGGTCATGCGCGGTCCTTCCTCGCGACGAGATCGCGGATGACCGCGACGATGAGATCGGTGGCCAGGTCGACCTTGAACGCGTTGTCCGGCAGCGGGCGTGCCTGCGCCAGTTCGGCCCGGGCCGCCTCGCGCAGCGTCTCCTCGTCCGGCACCCCGCCGCGCAGCCGCTCCTCGGCGATCCGGGCGCGCCACGGGAGAGGCGCCACCCCGCCGAGCGCGATCCGCACGTCAGCCAGCGTGCCGTCGTCCGCCACCGACACCGAAGCCGCCACGCTCACCAGCGCGAACGCATACGACCAGCGGTCGCGCACCTTGCGGTACCGCATGGCCGCGCCGCCCGGCGGCGGGGGCAGCTCGACGGCGGTGACGAGGTCGCCGTGGCCCAGCACGGTCTCCCGGTGCGGAGTGTCGCCGGGCAGCCGGTACAGCTCCGCCACCGGTACGGTGCGCGTCGCGCCGTCCACCGACCGCAGATGTGCCACCGCGTCCAGCGCGACGAGCCCCACCGCCATGTCGGACGGATGGGACGCCACACAGTGGTCGGAGGTGCCCAGTACGGCCAGATCGCGGTGCGCGCCGCCGATGGCCGGACAACCCGACCCCGGCTCGCGCTTGTTGCACGGCTTGGACACGTCCTGGAAGTACACGCAGCGGGTGCGCTGGAGCAGGTTGCCACCCACGGTGGCCACCGTGCGCAGCTGACCGGACGCGCCCGCCAGCAGCGCCTGCGCCAGCAGTGGGAAGCGCTCCCGCACGCCCGGGTCGCCCGCCAGATCGCCGTTGCGCACGGTGGCGCCGATCAGCACCGAACCGTCGTCGCGGTGCTCGATCCGGTCGTACGGCAGCCGGGACACGTCGATGAGCAGTCCCGGACCCGCCACTCCGAGCTTCATCAGGTCCACGAGGTTGGTCCCGCCGCCCAGATACGTGGCGTCGGGCCGCTCGGCCATCAGCGCGGCCGCCTCGGCGGCATCGCCCGCACGGGCGTAGGCGAACTCCTTCACCGCACACCCCCGGCAGCGCTCGCGGACCGGGCGCCCTCGACGCCCTCGGCACCGGCCGCCTCCATGACGGCGTCCACGATGCCCCCGTACGCACCGCAGCGGCACAGGTTGCCGCTCATGCGCTCGCGCACCTCCGCCTCGTCCAGCCCCGCCACGTCCGGCACACCGGCGGCGGTGTCCTCGGTGACATGGCTCGGCCAGCCGCGCCGCGCCTCGCCCAGCGCCCCGATCGCCGAGCAGATCTGGCCCGGGGTGCAGTAGCCGCACTGGAGGCCGTCATGGTCGAGGAACGCCTGCTGCACCGGGTGCAGCCCCTGACCGTCCGCCAGATCCGCGACCCCCTCGATCGAGACGATCTCGCGTCCCTCGGCGGCCACCGCGAACATCAGGCAGCTGTTCACCCGCTCGCCGTCCATCAGCACCGTGCACGCGCCGCATTGCCCGTGGTCACAGCCCTTCTTGGTACCTGTGAGACCAACCCGCTCGCGCAGCACGTCGAGCAGCGTCGTCCGGTTGTCGATGGTCAAGGCGTGGGTCGTGCCGTTGATGCGCAAGCTGATGTCGCTACTCGGAGAGCGATGTGAGAGGCTCATACATTGAATGTATCAACCTCTTACATGCGTGGCGAGGCCGTGGCGAGGGGAATGGAGTTCCATGCGAGACGTCGAAGCGGAGATGCACCGATGGTGGCGCGCCGGCGAGCCCTTCGCCCGGGCCACGGTGGTCGCCACCTGGCACTCCTCACCGCTGCCACCGGGGACGAGCATGCTGGTCGGCCCGGACGGCTCCGCCGTCGGCAGCGTCTCCGGAGGGTGTGTGGAGGGCGCGGTCTACGAACTGGCCCAGGAGGTCACCGAAAGCGGCACCCCGGTCCTGGAGCGCTATGGCGTCAGCGATGACGACGCCTTCGCGGTCGGCCTGACCTGCGGGGGAGTCATCGACGTCTTCGTGGAGCGCATCGACCCCGCCGCCTTCCCCGAATACGACGACGTGGCCGCGGCGGTGCGCGACGGCGAGCCGGTGGCCGAGGCCATCTGCGTGGCCGTCGACGGCCCCGACCCGGCCGGGCGGCTCGGCCGACGGCTGGTGGTCCGGCCGGACACCGCCACCGGCTCGCTGGGCTCGGACCGGCTGGACGCGGCGGTCGCCGAGGACGCGCGCGGACTGCTGGCCGGCGGGCGCACCGGCACCCTGCGCTACGGCTACGACGGCACCCGCACCGACGAGGAGCTGACCCTGTTCGTGTCGGTGCACGCCGCACCGCCCCGGATGCTGGTCTTCGGCGCCGTGGACTTCGCGGCCGCCATGGCCCGTATCGGCACCTACCTCGGCTACCACGTCACCGTCTGCGACGCGCGGCCCGTCTTCGCCACCAAGCGCCGCTTCCCCGAGGCCCACGAGGTGGTGGCCGACTGGCCGCACCGCTATCTGCGCACCGAGGCCGAGGCGGGCCGGGTGGACGAGCGGACCGTGGTCTGCGTCCTCACCCACGACCCCAAGTTCGACGTGCCGCTGCTGGAGGAGGCGCTCCGGCTGCCGCTGGCGTACGTCGGCGCCATGGGCTCCCGCCGCACCCACGAGGACCGGCTGCGCCGACTGCGCGACACCGGGATCGACGAGGACCTGCTGGCCCGGCTCGCCTCCCCGATCGGCCTGGACCTCGGCGCGAGGACCCCCGAGGAGACGGCGGTCAGCATCGCCGCGGAGATCATCGCCGACCGCTGGGACGGCAGCGGCGCCCGGCTGACCTCGCTCACCGGCCGCATCCACCGGCCCCACGCGGTCCGCCCGGCGGCCGAGGGCTGAGACGGGGTCACGGCCCTTGGCCGTGGACCGTCACAATGGTCCGCGACCGAAGTGGATGGAGTGAGGAAACAAAAACCGCCGTGGAGACCACGCGAGGCACCGACGACGCCAGAGAACCGCTTCCCGACGACACCCCCGCCGATCGGGCAACCGCCCCGGACGCCCCGCCGAAGACCGGCTGGCGCCGCTGGGTCATGGACACCCGGCCGCTGCGCCACCGCCCCTTCCGCCGACTGTGGACGTCCACCACGGTCACCGCCGTCGGCAGTCAGCTGACCGCCGTCGCCGTACCCAAGCAGATCTACGACATCACCGGCTCCTCGGCCTGGGTCGGCTACGCGAGCTTCGCGGGACTCCTGCCGCTCGTGGTGTTCGCGCTGTGGGGCGGGGTGGTGGCCGACCGCATGGACCGGCGCACCCTGATGCTGGTCACCAACGCGGGGATCGCCGTCACCTCGCTGCTGTTCTGGGCGCAGTCCTTCGCCGGTCTCGACTCGGTGCCGCTGCTGATCGTGCTGCTCGCCGCCCAGCAGGGGTTCTTCGGGATGAACTCCCCTGCCCGCAACGCCTCCATCGCCCGGCTCGTCCCCGCCGATGAGCTGCCCGCCGCGGGCGCCCTCCAGTCCACCGTCGCCCAGACCGGCATGATCGTCGGCCCGCTGTTGGCGGGCGCGCTGATACCCGTCCTCGGTCTGCCCGTCCTCTATCTGGCCGACGCCATCGCGCTCTGCGTCACCCTGTGGGCCGTCTGGCGGCTGCCCGCGATGCCGCCCCTCAAGGACAGCGCTGGTGACAGGCAACGGGCCGGATGGCGGGACGTGGTGGACGGCTTCCGCTACATCACCGCCCACCGCGTGCTGCTGCTGTCCTTCCTCGCGGACATCATCGCCATGGTCTTCGGCATGCCCAGGGCGCTCTTCCCCCAACTCGCCTCGCACACCTACGCGCCCTGGGGCGAGGGCTTCGCGCTCGGCCTGCTCTTCGCCGCGATCCCGCTCGGCGCGGTGGCGGGCGGGCTGCTGTCGGGCACCTTCTCCCGGGCCCGCCGCCACGGCCTCATGGTCATCGCCGCCGTGGTGGCCTGGGGCGTGGCCATCAGCGGCGTCGGCCTCAGCTCCAGCCTGTGGTGGGCGGCGGTGTTCCTCGCGGTCGCGGGCGTGGCCGACATGGTGTCCATGGTGTTCCGCGGCGCGATCCTCCAGTCCGCGGCCACCGACGACATGCGCGGCCGGATGCAGGGCGTGTTCACCGTGGTGGTGGCGGGCGGCCCGCGCATCGCCGATCTGCTGCACGGCACGGCGGGCTCCCTCATCGGGCCCCGCGCGGCGGTCGCCGCGGGCGGGCTGCTGGTCGCCGTGGCGATGCTCGGACTGGCCGTCGCGGTGCCCGACTTCCGGCGCTACACGGCCTGACCGCCGCCCGTGCGCGCGCCCCTGGACAGGCGCGCGCACGGTCCTGACCTTCTCAGGCCTCGCGCTCGCTGCGGTCCTGGCCCCAGAGGGTGTGGAACGAGCCGTCGCGGTCGGTACGCCGGTAGGTGTGCGCGCCGAAGAAGTCCCGCTGCCCCTGCACCAGCGCCGCGGGCAGCCGCTCCGAGCGCAGCGCGTCGTAGTACGCCAGCGCCGCCGAGAAACCGGGTGCCGGTACGCCCAGCTCGACGGACGTGGACACCACCCGGCGCCACGCGTCCTGCGCCTCGCCCAGGGCCTGCGCGAAGTAGTCGTCGGCCAGCAGGGTGACCGGCTTGTTCTCCTTGCCGTACGCCTCGGTGATCCGGTTCAGGAAGCGGGCCCGGATGATGCAGCCGCCCCGCCAGATCCGGGCCACCGCACCCGGGTCGATGTCCCAGCCGTACTCCTGGCTGCCCGCCTCGATCTGGTGGATGCCCTGCGCGTACGCCACGATCTTCGATGCGTACAGCGCCTGCTCGACCTCATCGGCGAACCGCTCGGCCGCCTCGCCCGTGAGCTGCTTGGCCGCGGGCCCGGGCAGCCCCTGCGAGGCGTCCCGTACGTCGGCGTGGCCCGACAGCGAGCGGGCGAACACCGCCTCGGCGATGCCGCTCACCGGAACGCCCAGGTCCAGCGCGGTCTGGACGGTCCAGCGGCCGGTGCCCTTCTGCTCGGCCTGGTCCTGCACCACGTCCACGAACGGCTTGCCGGTCGCGGCGTCGGTGTGCGCCAGCACCTCGGCGGTGATCTCGATCAGGTACGACTCCAGACGGCCGCCGTTCCAGGTGCGGAACACCTCCGCGATCTCGCCCGGCGTGAGCCCCAGCGCGCGCCGCAGTAGGTCGTACGACTCCGCGATGAGCTGCATGTCGGCGTACTCGATGCCGTTGTGCACCATCTTCACGAAGTGTCCGGCGCCGTCCGGGCCGATGTGGGTGCAGCACGGGGTGCCGTCCACCTTGGCGGAGATGCTCTCCAGCAGCGGCCCGAGGGACTTGTAGGATTCCGACGATCCACCGGGCATGATGCTGGGCCCGTTGAGCGCTCCCTCCTCGCCACCGGAGATGCCGGTGCCCACGAAGTGCAGCCCGCGGTCACGCAGGGCCTTCTCCCGGCGCCGGGTGTCATCGAAGTGCGCGTTGCCCCCGTCGATGATCACGTCGCCCTCTTCGAGGAGGGGCGCGAACTCCTCGATGACGGCGTCGGTGGGCGCACCGGCCTTGACCATGATGACCAGCCGCCGCGGCCGCTGGAGGGCGGCCACGAACTCCGCCGCGGTCTCGGCCGGGACGAAGTTCCCTTCGTGGCCGTGCTCCTCGATCAGCGCCTTGGTCTTGGCCGACGAGCGGTTGTGGACGGCCACGGTGTGCCCGTGCCGGGCGAAGTTACGGGCGAGGTTGCTGCCCATGACGGCGAGCCCGGTGACGCCGATCTGGGCGGTGGGCTGGGTGGAGGACGGGCTGGGCATACGGTGTTCCACTCCTGTCACGCGCATCGAAAACTTGTGCGAGCAGCAACGACGAGGGGGCGGTGAGCCGCCCTCTCGGTCAGCCGGGTTTCGCCCGGTCATAGTTACACGATGTGCTCGACGCCGGGATGTGTGTCCAAATAAAGCGGCCGGAGTGTGTCACTTCTCCGCTGCCCGGGGTGGGCGCCGGATTGTGGGATATCCACAAGGTGGCGCTTTGGGTGTGCTGTGGGTCATTGGCTCGGGGGCTGGGTTCTGGCCGTTTGAGATCTTGGCGCTCGGCGGCGGTGCTGGGCGGTTGGTGGCGGGTCTGATGCTGACCCAATGCTGACTTTGCTGACGATGAATCAGGAGGCGTGTCGAAACCGAAGAAGCTCGTGGACATCGGCTCCCCTTGAGCGCCGCCCGTGGAGGCAGTCGGATTTGGGACAACGAGGGCGCTTGTCGATGGCTGGTATCAGCGGCTGCCGCTGGTCGACCGCGGTCCCGGGAAGCGGTCCGCACGACTTTGTCATGAAGTTGTCCATCGAGGGCGCGGACCTGCGGTGATGCGGCGATACCTGGAGCTGACCTGCGCAAACGAGCTTTCGGCATCTTTCGGCGTGGTGCCGCGTTATGCGGTCGATTCTCCCCAGGCGCTCCTCAGCGGGGCAGATACTCCCCAGATTCTCCCCGGGAAATGCCCCCGCCAAGGTGCGCCGCAGAGCCTGTGGGGCTCGAATAATCGTCGCTCCTGGTCAAGAGGCATATGTGTACTCGTTGATCACGCCGCCGAGGACGCGAGTGCGCAGGACTTTGCGGCTGGTCGGCTCCGCGCGGACCGGAGCCTTGATGATCTCGATGTCCTCCGCTCGGAAGACGGCGTCGGAGGCGTTGGTGTACTTGCTGTCGCGGTCCCGGATGAGGAAGCGCAGAGAGTCCATACGTATGCCGAGGTCGGTGGCGAGGTTGCGGGCTTGCTGGGTGGCCCAGGCCGCGGTGGGGTGTGCGGTGACGCGTCCGCTCGATGTTCCACCCCGGCGGCCCCGATGATCCCTAGCTGCGGACGCCTCCGCTCCGCCATCCTCGACTCCGGCCCATGGCTGTCAGGTCAGCGTGCGGACTCACGTAGACGAGTTGAGCGCGAACCGAGCACTTACCACAGCAGCCACAGCCTGTAGCAGTTCGAGTTTGACGCGTCAACCGGGCACTGGTAGTCCATTGCGAATGCACTGGGCCCCACTGTGGCTGCAACGCCGGCGGCGTGGCATTCGAGTGCCCAGTAGTAGCGGTCCATCTGGTGCCACGTAGCGCGTAGCGAGGTCGGGGACGAGCCCGACACCCGCTCCGCGGGCGGCGACCTCCCGTATTTCGGCTCAACCCCACTCCGGCCGCGGCCCGTCGGCCGGTTCGTGGGAGTGCGGGGGCGCCCCCGCACCCCGCAGGACCGGACGGGGTCCGGACGGACCTCAGGGGTAGTGCCGGGCTCGGGGGGCCCTGGACTCAGGGGTAGCGCTGGCGGTCGTAGGAGATCAGGGCCGACAGCGCCAACCCACCGCCCGCCTCGTTGTCGCCCTTGGTGTCGTTGCCGGGCCGCTGCGGGCTGGTGCTGTCGGTGCCGATCAGCCGCGGCCACGGCTCCTCGCCCCACCAGCCCCCGTACGGCCCGCCAGAGTGGCCGCCCGAGGTGTCCATGAAGTGGCCGAGTACGTACCCGCTGGTGAACTGCAGCTCCACCGATGTGATCGCCCCGGGTGAGAAGAATGCCGGACGCTGGCCACCCGATAGGTCGCCGGGATACCCGATCTGCTGCCAGTAGCTGCCGTTGTTCCACGACTGCGAGTACGTGCGGTAGCCGACGTACCCGGTCAGGTCGCCAATGTTGCTGTCCAGCACGATCACGACGCAGTCGAACGCGGTCTCCAGATCGCTCAGCCCGTCCGACCCGTCGACCCGCTGCCAGTAGATGACCCGTTCACCCCAGGCGATACCGAATGGCTCCGCTCCGTTGTAGTACGCGGGCGTGAACTTGACCCAGCCGGCGCCCCGTCCACTGCATGCAGTGGGACCCGGTGACCATGAGACGGCGGCCGATCATCGTGCCGGTGCACGAGCCGCCCGCTGTCTCTACCCGTCCCGCGGTGCACCACGGAAATGACGTGTCGCGGAAGATATAGCGGGTGTCTGGTGCGAACACCGCGTTACGAATGCCGTAATCGTCGCGGATTTCGCGCGGCCGGGCCTGTTCTACCAGCTCCGGCTTGTACGTGAGCGGCAGATGAGCCGGGTACATACCTGCACTGCGCCGGTCGTCCTCCCCCTCCTGCGTCAGCTTGGTGCCGGGCGGTACCGCCTGGGGCGGCCAGGTCGCGTCCGCACGATAAACAACAAGCAAAGAAGCGTGCATCAAACGCCCTTCAGAACACGATCAAGTGCCGCCCGGCCTGCAGGTCCCCAGTGCGGCTTGCCGCCGGGAAGGCCCCGGTCTCCGTTCTGCCCCATGAGCATCAGGAACAGGCTCTTCATAGCGGCCAGCCCGCGGGCGCGCCGGATCGCCGCCTCGTCTGCATGCGCGTACATGTCGAAGAACCGTGAGGCCATGCCCGCGGGCAGCAGCACCCATGCGGCGGCGAGGTCCCACGCCGGATCGCCGGCGAACATGCCACCGAAGTCGACGATGCCCGAGAGCGTTCCGTCCGAGACGACAACGTTCGCGGGATGGAGGTCGCCGTGCACCCACACTGGCGGGCCCTCCCACGCGTGGGCCGCAACGGCGTCGTCCCAGACGGCCCGGACGTCGGCAGCGATGTCGTCGGGGGCAACGGCCTGGAAGAAGTTCTCGAAGCCGTCCGTGCAGTTCCTGGGATGGGCACCGAAGTCCGTAGAGATCGGCGCCTCGGCGGGCGCCTCCACATGGAGCGCCTGGAGGAAGCCTGCCAGCGTGTCGGCCGCGTGGGCGCCGCGGCTGATCGCGCCGTGGTCCAGCGGCTCACCGGGAACCCACGTCATCACGGTCCAGTGCTTGGGGAAGCGCTCGGACGGTTCGCCGAACCGCACCGGGGTCGGCACCGGGAGTGGCAGGCGCGGGGCCAGCACAGGTAGCCACCGCCGCTCCTTGAGCTGGAGGTCCGGGGTGGGGTCCATGCGCTGCATGCGCACGGCCAAGTCGTCCCCGAGGCGCCACATTTGGTTGCCCCAGCCGCCCGCCACCTCGCGGATGGCCAGCCCTGCAAGGTCTGGATGTTGCTCCTGCAGCAGGTTGCGGACCAGGCCTGCGGTGATCTCGGTGTCGGTCATGCGAAGTCACAGTACTGAGGCGGCAGGCGAATCGGCTCTCGCTCTCCGGAAACCGTCGTCGGCCACTCGGCATGCCCACGTTCGGCCAGTTCGCCGTCCGCACGGAGGAGGTCAATGCGCCTCCGCCATCTGCAAGTTAAGCCGCAGTTGTTAGTTCAGAGAACGTGGCCCGCACATTCGCGACGTTCTGGTGCACGATGGTCCGCTCGTCCTCGCCGAGCTGTCGGTCACGCAGGCCGGGGACGCCCCGGCTGCGGCGGCTACGAAGGAGTGGCAGGCGGTGACCGGATCCAGAAACTCCACCGTCCGGTCGATGTTGCGGACGGCCGGGGCGACCGGGCTGGTCCGGTCGAAGTCCTCGCGGGCTAGTCGGCCGCGTTCGGCCTGGGCATGGTTGACCTGGAAGCGGGCGGTGTCGTCGCTCATGGCCTTGAAGTCGACGTCCGGCCGCCGCAGCAGGCCGGTGGCCGCGGTGGTCGCCACCGACTCCTCGCGGGTGAACTCCTCCACCACCCGGACCTTGTCCTCCATGGGCACTTTGGCCGCGACCTGCGGACGCTTCAGGAAGTCGGTGGTCACGGCCGCGGCGACCTCCTCGTCCCGGGCCAGCGAGTGGATCGCCGTGATCTTCTCCTGCGGCGTCTCTGGGTTCTCGACCTGGCGGCCGACCCGCCGGGCGGCCGCGTCCGGCGTCCACCGGACCTTGCCCTCCGGCGGTGTCTTGATCGCGGCGAACCGCTCGTCCGGGTCCTTGATGTCCGCCAGGGCCCGGTGAACGGTGTAGGACGCCTTGGCCTGCCGGTGTTCCTTCGGCCAACGCGAGGCCACCCACCTGGCCGCCTTGACCGTGTTCGCCGTCAGGCCGATGTCCTCGGCCAGCCGCCGCACCGACTCGGTCACGGTCCACTGCTGGGTCAGCGACCATGGGCGTCCCTGCGGGGCAGGGGGCCCACGTCGGCGTGGCGGCCGGGGCGGACGGCGGCTTGGCGTTGTCCGGGCCCGGGGCCGCCTCGTGCGGCGAGGGCGTCGGCGATGGCGCCGGTGACGAAGGCGTAGACGGCCTTGTGCAGCGCGTCCACGATCAGTTCCTTGTGGGGCCAGGTGGGGGGCGGGGCACCGACGCCAGTGGCGTTTTCGAGGATCTGGTCGTTGGTGAGGCGCACGACGGTGAACTTCGCCGAGGCCACCGGGCCGCGCAGCCCGGCGTGGGCCATGACGGAACGCAGCACGCCGAGCACAGCGGCCTGACCGAAGTGCATGGCCCAGTTCACCAGCACGGGTTGCTTTCCGGGGTGTTCGGGCAGGCTGGTCAGGCGCTGGAGGACCCGTGCGGGCACGTGTGAGTCGGGCCGTTTGGTGAGGGCTTGCTCGATCTTCTCACCGAGAGTCATCACGACACCTCCAGCGGTGCCGGCGATCAGTCCCTGCCACAGCGCGCGCTTGATCATGCCTCGACGGGTACCCGGTAGCCGGAGGCTCGACCCGCCGACCGGGACGGACTCCACTCGGTTGCCGGGTGGCTCACCCGGGTGCTGCGGTCGGCGGGCTCCATGCCGGGCGGGCCGTTCATCACCCACATGGTCCAGCACCGGATCGTCGGTATGGCGTCGGGCCGTCCGACCGCGCTGCACCACCGCGATCCGCTGGACAACGTCCATGACCCGTACGACCGCACGACGGTCAACCCGCTGTCCAAACCGCACGCGCTGACTATCATGTCGGCCGAGCAGCAGACCATGAACTTCTACATGAACACCGGCGCCACCTCCATGGAGCCGATCGCCCGCCAGCTGTACCAGGAGATCGGCCTCATCGAGGAGGAACACCTCACGCACTACGAGTCCCTGGTGGATCCGGGCGAGACGTGGTGGGAGCAGCTCGTCATTCACGAGTACAACGAGTGCTACCTCTACCACTCCTTCAGCTGACCTGCCCCTTCTGCATGAACGTCTGGGTGGCTTCCACCCTGACCGCCGGCCAGTTGCTCTGACCGCGCGCGACAAGGACCGCCATGGGCGCGCTCGCAGCGCTGGCCGGGGCGGACGCATTGCAACTGGCGTACGGCGCGTTGATGGACTAGGTCACCTGGCCACCACCGCATGACTCATCGGCGGGCCTCCGTCGGTGGGACCGCGGGCGCAGGGATGGCGGGACAGCTGTTGGAAGTGATGCATGCGCGGCAGCGGGACGGCACCGCATCGCGCGACCTCCACAGGCTCCGCACGGGGCCGCGCGCAGCCCACGCGGTGATCCAGCCCGTCTCCATGGCGGCGTCGAGCAGGTAGGTGGGGCGGATCCGGCCCTTGGGGACGTAGGTCAGATCGGTGGCCAGCAAGGTGAGGGCGGTGCCCAGGCCGACGCGGCGGGCACGCCGTCGAGGGTGAAGGCACCGTGTGCGACCGCGACCGTGTCCGAAGGCGCACGATCTTTCGCCTCACCCATGGACCGTCCCTTCCTACGAGACGGCCGAATACCCGCACGAACAGGCAAAAAGCGACATCGAGGCGTTGTCTGCCCGCCGGGCGCGTGACGGCAGGCTTCCGGGGCAGGGCCTTCTCAAGACCTCTTGCGCAGCCGTCGGGCTGCGGTGAAGGCCGCGAACAGCAGGCCCGCGGCCAAGGCGAGCAGCTTCCTGGCACCGCGGCCGACGGGGCCGCCGAGCAGGTCGCGCGACCGGTCATATCCGCTCAGTGGCACGCCCAGGACGGCGTTGCCCGGAGGGCGCCGCGGGACGACGGGGTGCGGGTGAGTGGGGGCGGTCAGACGTGCGGCTTCCCAGACCGCCCCGAGTCGGCGCAGCCGGGCGCTGTCCGTCGCCTCCTGTAGCCGGGGCAGCAGCACGTCTTCTTCGTCGCGGATGTCCTGACGGATCAGGCTGAAGGCGCGCTCGATCTTCTCCTCACGTACGGGATCGCCTTGGGGCAGGCGTTCGACCTCGGCGATCAAATCGTTGATCTCCTGGTGCTCCTCCTCCACGCGGGAGGTGAGTTCTTCTCCGTCCGCCACACTGCGCCTGACCACCGGCCACAGCACGGTTTCCTCGGCGAAGGCGTGGCTGAAGACGAGCCGGACAATCTCCTTCAGCACACGCTCCCGCTCGTCACCTTCCGCAAGGGCGTAGTGGTCCATCAGCCGGTCGATCTCAGCGTGATCGCGCCGCTGCCGCGCCAGGACACTGCCGTTCCCGCCCAGCTGCCCGACGGTCTGTTCCTTGATGGTCTTGGTCATCGGCTTCTCCAATCAGGCTCGGAGGGCCAGTAGTGGCGCGCGGCAGACGTCGACCCCACAGCGCGCGGTGCAGCCGGCGCTGACCGGGTAACCCCGCCACGAAGGACCAAGCGGGCCGACACATCGCACTCCGTGGCCGGTCTGGTCAGGCGAGACGTGTGCCTCAGCGCGACATCTGCGGGTACTCGTGGCGGATGATGCTGATGACCCCTCCAGAGTGTATGCGCCGCAGCATGACACGTAGCTACTGACCGAGGCGCTGAACCGGGAGAACATCACCGAGGGCACCGCCGTTCTGGACATCGGGACTGGAAGCGGCACCTTGGCCATCGCCGCAGCCCGGCGTGGCGCGGGCCAGGTGACCGCCGTCGATGTCTCGCCCTTGGCCGTGGTTACCGCGCGGCTCCACTCCCGGCTGGAAGGGCTGCGGATCCAGGTGATACGCGGCGATCTTCTGACCTCGGTGGCCGACCGCCGCTTCGACCTCATCGTCGCCAATCCCCCCCTACGTACCCTCTTCGGCCGCCCGCCGGGGCCGCGCCCTGGCGTGGAACGCCGGTGTCGACGGCCGGGCGCTGGTCGACCAGATCTGCCAGGACGCGCCACCACTGCTGCACCCCGACGGCGTGCTCCTTATGGTCCACTCCGCGCTGTGCGGCCTCAGCGCGCGTTATCCGTGGTGCGACACCAGCCATCGCCGCCGACCGCCGAGGTCACAGCGGAATTCGCAGTGAGGAGTGGCTGTCGCGCCAGGCGCCCAGAGGCTGGTCGGCGAGCCGGTCCTCCAGGAAGACGGTGGCGTCGACTCCGAAGGCGACGTCGGGGCCAGCGCGGGTTCGCGTCGCAGCAGGCGGTCGATCACGCCATGGCGCACGACCTGTTGGTGTACCGCGTCGGCCTCGACGTGCTCGGTGTAGAAGAATACGGCCGCTTCCCCCGCGCCCATGCGGCGCAGCGCCTGGGCCAGCCGGTCGGAGGAGGGTACCCACCTGGTCTTCCTCTGCGGCCCCGCGCACGGCCGTGGTCGATGCCTCCGCCCCGGCTGTCACAGGTTTCCACCACGTCCTGCCCCGTAACGCCCCCGGCAGCGCCCGTCCGGTACGAGACCTGGCCGTCGGCGCTCCCACCGGCCCCGGCGTCCCGGACGAAGGACGTTGCGCGGTCGCCGGCCGGCCCCTGCGCGCTGGGGCGGCCACGCCCACCAGGCGAGGAGCCATCCCGCTTCGACCACCGCGTCGAGGCCGTGGGCATGGCGTGCCCGGCCCGGACGCGCCTGCAGCTGGCCCCACCCGGTGGTGACCAGCAGTCCGGCCACCGTTCTCACCAGCCAGTTCTGCTCCGGATCCGGCTGTGTGGGGCCGAAAGAAGCGCCTGAAGCCGGTCATGTGCAGTAACGGCCCAAGCCCGGAAGCGAGATTGAACGGACCATGTGCCCTGGTGAGGAACACCGGAGACACCATCGGTCCCGGCCTGTGATCGCGCCGTCGGTCGGGGTCTCATACCGATCACCTCTCCTTGCCGTGCGACTCGGTTTCCCTCCACCAGCGCGGCAGGCGCTCTCCAGCCCGGTGGCCTTGGTTCGGAACGGGGCCCAGTCGGAGGCCCCGGCGTGGCTCGCCGCCAGGCTCCCCGGAGGGGGTCATGAGAGGTATCCGTATTGGAGTGTCGCCATCAGCATGGCGAGTGCGATCAGTGAAGCCAACGCGGCTACGAGCAACCGTTTCTTGAGCAGTTCGTAGCGCTGCGAGTACTCGGCTTTGAGATCCTCGCTGCGGCTGATGACGGTACGCAATATCTCTTTGGTGAGTGCCACGTGGCAGTCGGCGTAGAGCCGGGCGACCTCTTGGTGCTGATGGGTGGTGAGCCAGGGCATGCGGCGGGCGAATGCTTCGCCCTCCTCGTCGGCTCTTTGGCGGTGGTGGGCGGCCACCAGGAGGCCCTCGAGCTCAACGAGGCCTGCGGCCGCCTCGTGGTTGTGGCCCGTCTCCGGGCTCATGGGTGCCCGCCGGCCCTGCCCGGGCGGGCAGGGCCTTCCTCGGGTTCGACGACATCGCGCCGACCCGTGTGCCGTGCCTGGTCGAGCGCGGCGATGGCGGGATGGTGCAGGTCGAAGGCGGGTGAATCGGATCGGACTCTCGGCAAGGTGGAGAAGTTGTGGCGTGGGGGCGGGCAGGAGGTGGCCCATTCGAGGGACCGGCCGTAGCCCCACGGGTCATCTGCTTCGACGCGTTTTCCGAACGTGGCGGTCTTCCAGAGGTTGTAGAGGAAAGGCAGCGTCGAGAGGCCGAGCAGGAATGCGCCGATGGTGGAGACAGTATTCAGTTCGGTGAAACCGTCGGCGGCCAGATAGTCGGCGTAACGGCGGGGCATACCTTCCGCCCCGAGCCAATGCTGGAGGAGAAACGTGGTGTGGAACCCGACAAACAGGGTCCAGAAATGAATCTTTCCCAGGCGTTCGTCAAGCATGGTGCCGGTCATCTTGGGCCACCAGAAGTAGAAGCCTGCGAAGGTGGCGAAGACCACGGTGCCGAATACGACGTAGTGGAAATGTGCTACCACAAAGTAGCTGTCGGTGACATGGAAGTCCAAGGGTGGGGACGCCAGAATAATACCGGTCAAGCCGCCGAACAGGAATGTAACGAGGAATCCGGTGGACCACAGCATCGGGGTTTCGAAGCTGAGGGAACCTTTCCACATGGTCCCGATCCAGTTGAAAAACTTCACGCCGGTCGGCACTGCGATCAGGAAGGTCATGAGGGAGAAGAAGGGCAGCAGTACGGCCCCGGTGGCGAACATGTGATGCGCCCACACCGTCAGGGACAGGCCGGTGATGGCGATCGTGGCGCCAATGAGTCCCGTGTATCCGAAAATCGGCTTGCGGGCGAATGCTGGGATGATCTCGGTGACGATGCCGAAGAAGGGCAGAGCGATGATGTAGACCTCGGGATGCCCGAAGAACCAGAACAAGTGCTGCCACAGGAGCGGCCCCCCGGTCGTCGCGGCGAAAACCATCGAGCCGAACCGCCGGTCTGCCTCGAGGACGAGGAGCGCTGCGGCCAGGACAGGAAAGGCGAACAGCACGAGCACCGAGGTGAACAAAATGTTCCAGGTGAAGATCGGCAAGCGGAACATCGTCATCCCAGGGGCTCTCATGCACAGGACCGTGGTGATGAAGTTGACCGAACCGAGGATCGTGCCGAACCCGGCCAGGGCCAATCCCATGATCCAAAGGTCGGCCCCGATGGTCGGTGTCCGCTCCATGCTGTTGAGAGGCGCGTAGGCGGTCCAGCCGAAATCTGCGGTCCCTGCCGGGATGAGCAGCATGCTGCTGACCACCATCAGTCCGCCGAAGAGGAAGAGCCAGAACGACAGCATGTTGAGGCGGGGGAAGGCGACGTCCGGGGACCCGATCTGCAGGGGCATGATCGCATTGGCGAAACCGGCGAACGTCGGCGTGGCGAATAGCAGGAGCATGACCGTGCCGTGCATGGTGAACGCCTGATTGTATTGCTCGTTCGACAGGATCTGAATGCCGGGACGGGCCAGCTCGGCGCGCATGACCAGCGCGAGGACCCCTCCGAACAGGAAGAAGACGAACGAGGCGATCAGGTAGAGATGACCGATCTTCTTGTGATCGGTTGTGGTGATCCAGGTGACCAGGATTTCGCCCCGCTTACGGTACGAGACAGGCACCGGGGCCGGAGGTTCGATCGCTGTCGTCATGCGCTCGCCTATTTCGTCCGAGGGCAAGACGGTACATGCCCTTGCCTTAGTTAGTGCAGGTCATGCACCTGTGTAGCTTGACCGGAGCTCGCAACAACTCTCATAAGGCGGCGCGTTTGGGTGATGCGCAGAGTGGTCCTGCCAAAAGGGGGCTGCGGGTGCCGCACTCCGGTTTGTCACCGCGACCGAAGTGATTGTCGGCGGCCCGTCGGCCCTTGCGCGTCTCCCAGGAGAGGCCAGGGGGCTGGTTGAGGCGGCGGTGTCTGGGCACTCCGGAGGGGCACGTTGCCTGATACAACCTTGCCCGATCCGGGAGGGCGATCATGAACGAGCCCAGCACATCCCCCCGCGTGCTCGGCATCTACCTCAACGACCATGCGGCGGGAGCGACGGGCGGAGCGGAGCTCGCTCGCCGGACGGCCCGCGAGCACCGGCAGTCGGCCTTCGGCGGCGACCTGGAGGACATCGCCGCACAGATCGTGGGGGACCGGGAGGCGCTCCTGGACATCATGGCCGACCTTGAGGTGCCCGTACGCCGCTACAAGCTCTGTGCGGGATGGCTGGGCGAGAAGGCCGGGCGGCTGAAGCCCAATGGCCGTCTGCGCCATCGTTCGGGGCTCAGCACGCTCGTCGAGCTGGAGGGCTTGCGGCTCGGGGTGGAGGGCAAGGCGATGCTGTGGCATTCGCTGCTGGCCGCGGCCGAGCAGGACACCCGCCTGGATGCGGATCGGCTCACCGAGCTGCTGAACCGGGCGCGGCGCCAGCGCACGGTGCTGGAGTCGGTGCACCATGCCGCGGCCGCCGCGCTGTTCGCCCCCGGTCGGCCGGAAGCGCAGCAGACGGCGGTCGGCCCATGACGCCTCGGCCGGACGGAGCCGACGCCTGCTTGACCGCTCGGGGCGATGCGTTGTTCGAGTTGTGCGATGCTCCGTTGTGCACGGACGGGCCGGCGAAGACACTGGTCGACCTCGCGCTCGCACCTGAACATCGCCGTGGCCACGGAGCCCTTTACGGCGGCCTCAACCAAGGCCGAATCAAACTCAGTCGACTACGTCGGGCAGTGACAGAACTGCCGTTGCCCCGGGCGGTGGACGATCGGCTGGGTCGTCCCGGTGGTCCGGAATGCCGGCGAGCACGCGGGTCTGGCAGCTGCCGCACAGCCCGTTCTCGCAGGAGAACTGCAGGCGCGGATCGATGTCCTGGAGTGCCGACAGCAGGCTTCGGTCGGCCGACACCTGCACCATCTGGCCCGACCTGCGCAATTCGGCCTCGAACGGTGCGTCGGGGGTCTCACCGGCGCGAGAGCTCGCCGCGAACCGCTCCACGTGGCGTGTTCCCTGCGGGCAGGAGGTGGGCATCAGCGCCTCGACCGCGTTGAGCATCGCCTCGGGGCCGCAGCAGTAGACCGCGGTTCCTGCGGGCGCCGCGCGCAGGATCGCCTCCAGGTTGGGCCGCCGCTGCTGGTCGGCCGGCGAGATCGTCACCCGCTGTGGGTGGGACTGGGCGAGCCGCTCGGCGAATGCCATCGCGGCCAGGGACCGGCCGCGGTGGACCAGGTGCCACTGCGCGCCCTTGGCCGCCAGCTGCTCGACCATCGGTACGAACGGGGCGATCCCGATGCCGCCGGCGACAAAGAGACGAAATGGCGCGTCGACCAGCGGGAAGTGGTTGCGAGGCCCGCGGATCTTGAGGGCGGTGCCCGGTGCGAGCCGATGGACTTCAGCTGATCCACCGCACCCGTCCGCCTCGTGCAGGACCGCGATGCGATAGTGGTCCGTGATTGCCGGGTCACCGCACAGGGAGTACTGCCTCACGAGACCGGACGGCAGTATCAGGTCAATGTGCCCGCCGGGCTTCAGGCCGGCAACTGGGTCCAGTCGGCCGCCGCGAGGTCCAGTGCGACAGGGCCGTCGGCGACCGCCTGGATGGCACCCACCGTTACGGCCCTCTCCGAGGACCGCCCTCGCTTGTTCTCCCTGCGCCCCAGCGGGTCCTGCCGCCGGGCTTGAAGACGGAGAGGATCGTCGCGGTCCAGAGCAAGGAGAGGAACAGCGCCATGGCGCCGACCAGCAGGATCCCGGTCCCTCCCGGCTCGGCGGCAGCGTCCTCGGTGCGCTCGGCCAGCGTCTCGATCCACGAGCCCTCGAACGTCGCCAGGACTGGCAGGCTGAGCGCAATGATCAGCTTGGTCAGCACCCAGCGGTGCTTGATCAGCCCCCAGGGCGTGCCGAGCGATACCACCACGCCGGTGATGATCGCCAGGAAGACGCTCGGGATCGCCAGGGCGACGTCGAACGTGTCCATGAACACATAGGCGGCGTGCCGTACCTCGTGACTGTCCGTGGTCACCCCCACGATGGACAGGGCGAGCATGGCGAGGGAGATACCCAGCCAGCCGACGCCGATGCCGATGTGCAGCGTCAGCCACACCTTGCGCGACGTCCGCCCGAGCCGCGGGAAACGCGGCTTCAGCCCGACCGTGATCATTGTCGACAGCAGCATGCCGAGCCACGGCACCTGGTGGGCGAGCAGGAAAAGGAACTGCGCGGGGATGAAGAGCAGGTGGAAGACGATCAGGATCCGCCGGGCGCGCGCGGCGCTCGCTGCGCGGTGAAGTGTGAACCAGCTGGCGAAGGAGAGCACCGCGGCACCTGCGTACCCCACTGTCCCGGCGGTCTGGAACAGGGGGTGGGCAGCGTCCTGTCGCAGTGCGGTCAAGGCCCCCGCGGCGAGTGCGAAGACTCCGAAGGCGAACTGCAGGTTTCTGGGGCTGAGCCATCGGCCGAGCCGTTCTTGGATGACCATGCGACCAGCGTTGTCGGCGGTGCCATGCCGGGGCGTCGGCCGATCCGGGAAAGCCGATCGTCACAACAGCCATGATTCGCCGGTGCTGTGTACAACTTTCTGCGTACAGCTTTCTGCTGACGCGCACACCAGCAAGGGCGCCTAGCCTGGGAGCACGATGAAAGCGCATGACATGCACCCGGCGGCCCCCTGGTACGGCCGCCGCCCCGTGACCAACACGGCAGTCGCGCTCGTCGTCGCGGTGTTCACGGCGACCGGCGGGTTCGGTACCAACGACTTCTTCGGGCCGAGCCTCGCCGGACTCGACGACCGCTTCCCGCCGCTGTGGCTCGGCGTCCCGTTCGCTGTCGGAGTCGGGCTGCTGACCTGGTGGAGGCGCAGGCTTCCGGTGATCCTGCTGGCGGGATCACTGCTGGCGAACGCTCTCGTGTCGGCTCATATGGCCGTCGTGGTCGCGCTGTACACACTGGCCGAGCGCACCACCGCATGGCCCAAGGTCACCGTCGGCACGCTGGCATCCGCAGTCCTGGTGGGCATCCCGATCTGGCGGTTCGCCGGCGCCGACGGCGCGATTCCCATCAGCATCGCGGTGTGTGTCGCACCGGCGCTTCTGGGCATGTACGTCGGCACCCGGCGCGAACTGGTGGAACGCATCCGGGAGCGGGCACAGCGCATCGAACGCGAGCAGCAGCACCGCGTCGCGCAGGCCCGAAGCGACGAACGGGCTCAGATCGCCCGGGACATGCACGACGTGGTCACCCACCGGGTCTCCCTGATGGTGCTGCAGGCCACGGCCCTTCAGGTGTCCAAAAGCGAGGACGCGGTCACCATCGGGAAACACATCGGAGCGACCGGGCGCGAGGCACTCGCCGAACTCCGCTCCTTGGTGGGAGTCCTGCGCAACGACGACGACGCCCCGCTCACTCCGCAGCCGGGGCTGGCCGATCTGGACGCCCTGATTGAGGAGTCCCGGCGGATCGGCATCCCCGTCACCCTCGACGTGACGAACCAGGCAGGGGAGCGGCCCCCGCTGCTTGTGGACCACACGGCCTACCGGTTCGTCCAGGAGGCGCTGACCAACGTGCACAAGCACGCGCCGGGAGCACGGACCCGAGTACGCATCCAGCAGACCCCGCACCTGCTGCGACTGTATGTCAGCAACGGCCCAGGGCGGCCGGTCACCGATGCTGCGCTGCCGGTCGGCGGGCACGGACTGCTCGGGCTCGCGGAGCGGGTGCGGCTGGTCGGCGGCGAGTTCACCGCCGGCCCCACCCCCGACGGCGGCTTCGAGGTGATCGCCGACGTGCCGATCTCCCGGGAGGAGGAGCGATGACCTCTCCGGTCGGTCCGATCAGGACACTGATCGTCGACGACGAGTGGATGGTGCGCTCGATGCTGCGCACCATCCTGGAGGCGGCACCCGACATCACGGTGACGGGCGAGGCGTCCGACGGTGTCGAGGCCGTCGGCCTCGCACGCACGCTCCAGCCCGACGTCGTACTCATGGACATCCGGATGCCGCGAGGCGACGGGCTGACCGCGACCGAGCGGATGGCACGGCTCGACCCGCCGCCGTACGTCGTCGTGCTCACCACGTTCGACCTCGACGAGTACGTGCATACCGCGCTCCGCAACGGCGCCGTCGGGTTTCTGCTGAAGGACGCGTCGGCCGACGACATGCTCGCCGCGGTGCGCAGTGCAGCGCGCGGCGACGCGATGATCTCCCCGCGCATCACCCGCAGGTTGCTCCGGAAGTTCGCCGAGCCGACACCGGACCGGCACAGCGACGCTGAGCAGCGACTCGTAGTGCTCACGGACAAGGAACGAGAGGTACTGGTCGCTGTCGGCGGCGGTCTGTCGAACACCGAGATCGCGGCCACGCTTTACATGAGCGAGGCGACGGCGAAGACCCACGTCAGCCGGATCCTCACCAAGCTGGACCTCGCCAACCGGGTGCAGGCGGCAATCCTCGCTCACCAAGCCGGCTTGCTCGACTGACCCTGGCCCCACCGCCATCGTCCTCTCCGGCGGGCTCTTCGGTGTCGGCTTCGCCGGTGGGTTCGCAGTCGTCGGAGGCGTCGAAGCCGCACAGCGTCAGATCACACGACTTTGCAACTACCCTGGGGTAGCTCTGTATTTTCCGGACCGAGCTGCCTTGAAAAGGCCTCCAGCGCCGACTGGTCCGAGGCGGTACATCGGTACCGCTGGGTCTACCCGCGGAGCTTCGAGCGATGGCCTCTATCCGATGGCTGAGGGGAGTGGTCGGGCCCCGTTGGGTGATGCTGAGGCGAAGTCATCAGCAGACTGCTGTTGGAGGCCCGTCACGGCCGGTCAGCGCTTGCTACGCATACGGTCTGGAGATGCCCACCTTGGACGAACGTCACGCCGGGCCTTCTCCCGGCGCCGGGTGTCATCGAAGTGCGCGTTGCCCCCGTCGAGTCACTTCTCGCTGTCCGGGCGGGTGTGGTGATTTGTGGGATGCCTACAAGCGAACCGAACCCAGGTCCGGAAGGCAGGGCTCCTGCGGTGGACCGCAGGAGCCCTGCGAGTACCCACTCAGAACGGACAGGTGTCCTGCCAGCGCGTGACAAGGGAGGGGTTGGTCTTGTCCGCTTCCCGCGCGGCACCGCACAGGAACGGGCTGAAGCGGGTGTCGCCGTACAGCCAGCGGCTGAAGAACGACACGATCCACTTGCCCTGCTTGGCCTTGCTGCCGTAGCCGGTCATGGGGCAGAGGTGGTCGCCGGGAACCTCGATGTAGAGCTTCTCGGCCTGGGACATGGAGTTGTACCAGGGCAGAGCGTAGGTGTTGCCGTGGGCGACGGGGTCGCTCTGACAGGTCATGAAGAAGGTGGGGTCGGTGACGCCGGAGAAGTTCTGGTTCGGGTTGTACGGGGCCAGGGGCACGCCCGCCTTGAAGCGGGGGTCGTCCCGGAGGGCCACCATCACACCGCCGCCGCCCATCGAGTGACCAGCCGCACCGAGCGTGCCGTTCACCTTGCCGTGGACCGGGTTGCCGACGGCGGAGCTGAGCGAGAGCAGCTGGGTGCCGGCGGCGCTGATCTGGCGGCCGCGCGACGCGGGATCGTCGCTCAGCGTGTGGGTGCCGACGTTGATGACGACGAAGCCCCAGGATGCGAGGCGGGGCGCGAGCCACTGAAGGTTCTGCTGGGTGCCTTGATAGCCCGGCATCAGCACGACGCCCGGGTACGGGCCGTCGTCCGTCGGGTAGGTGATCGTGCCGGATCCGTACCCGCTCGGGTGGGGGACGGTGTAGGTGGCAGTGGCCAGCGGCCCGTTCGTGGCCTCGAGTGAAGCGGTGGTCGGATTCGGGATCCGTGCGAGGGCGGAAGCGTTGCCGGTGGGCTGCCGTCCGGCGGCTGCGGTCGGTGTGACGGACACGGTCAACAGTGCGGAGGCGAGGGTGGCCGCCAGCACGATCAGCACGGCCACGGCACGGGACCGGGACCGTAACGGCGAAGTCCTGCCGGACGAACGACGGGTGGGACGCATCAATGGACCTCCAGGTGCGGCGCGGGTGCGCGCTGCCGGAAGCGCAGCGCGAGCGCAGCGTAAGTTGCGCCACGAACACATGGAAGCCAGAGAACGCGACCGGCTCGGGTTCTCCTTGACGGCCCCTCGAGGAGTCCGCGGACGAAGAGCCGGGTCAGACCGTGAAGCGGTCGGGGTCGGCGGCGGCCCAGTCCTCGGCCCATGTCGCCGGGGGATCGGCGAGCAGTTGCCCGGGGTCCAGCCACTCGTACAGCTCCGCGTGGGAGCGGACGGTGAAGGGGTCGACCCGCGTCCGCAGCATGTGCGGACGCAGCTCGGCGGGGTCATGGACGCCCATGGACGCCATGATCTGGAGGGCGCCGTGGACCGTGGCCCGCTGGAACCGCTCCACGCGCGCCGACTTGTCACCCACATCCAGGGCGCGGGCCCGCCTCGGGTCCTGCGTGGCCACCCCGACGGGGCAGGTGTTGGTGTGGCAGCGCTGGGCCTGGATGCACCCGGTGGCGAACATCATCGCCCGCGCCGCGTTGGTGTAATCGGCCCCCTGCACCATCCGCTTGACCATGTCGCTCCCGGTGGCGACCTTGCCGCTGGCGCCGATCCTGATCCGGTCCCGCAGCCCCGCGCCGACCAGGGCGTTGTGCACGGTGATCAGGCCCTCGGTCAGCGGCGTGCCCACATGGTCGGCGAACTCCAGCGGAGCCGCGCCGGTGCCCCCTTCCGCCCCGTCCACCACGATGAAGTCCGGGGTGACGCCCTCGCTCAGCATCGCCTTGCAGACGGCCAGAAACTGCCGACGGGACGTGAGGCACAGCTTGAAGCCGGTGGGCTTGCCGCCCGACAGCTCCCGCATCCGGGCGATGAACAACACCAGCTCGCGGGGCGTGGAGAACACCCGGTGGTACGGAGGCGACACCACGGTCCGCCCCTGGGGCACGCCGCGCACCTTCGCGATTTCCGCGTTGACCTTGCTGCCCGGCAGCACCCCGCCCATGCCCGGCTTCGCGCCCTGCGACAGCTTGAGGGAGACACACTTCACCTGGTCATGGGCCGCCTTCTCGGCGAACGTGGCCGCCTCGAAGTCGCCGTCGTCCGTCCGGCACCCGAAATACCCGGTGCCGATCTCCCAGATCAGATCGCCACCGTGGCGCAGATGGTATTCCGAAAGCCCGCCCTCACCCGTGTCCTGCGCGAAACCGCCCTGGGCCGCACCGCGATTGAGAGCGAGGATCGCGTTGGTCGACAGCGAACCGAAGCTCATCGCCGAGATGTTCAACAGCGCCATGTCGTAGGGCTTGCTACAGTCCGGCCCGCCGACCCGCACGGTGGGCGGCTGGTCCGGCGTGGCTCTGGGGGCCAGCGACGGCACCAGGAACTCGTAGCCCGCGGCACCGACGTCCCGCTCCGTTCCGAACGGCTCCTCGGCATCCACGCCCTTCGCCCGCTCGTACACGATGCTGCGCACATCGCGGTCGTACGGGCGGCCGTCGTAGTTCCGCTCGATGAAGTACTGCTGGAGCTCCGGCCGTATCGCCTCCAGCAGGTACCGCAGGTGCCCGAGCAGCGGATAGTTGCGCAGCACGGAGTGCTCGCGCTGCACCACGTCCCGTACCGCCACGGCCGTCATGGCCGCGGCCACGACGACCAGCAGCCACCACCACGCCGATACGCACCACGCGAGAGCCGCGCCGAGCGCCACCGCCAGCGCGGGACCAGTCACCAACACGAGTCTCAGCACGTCCGCACGGCTACCCCACTCGCGCCGGTCGATGCGGAGTCACTGCTCGCCCGCCCGAGCCATCGGCACGGCCCCGGCCCGCTACTTCCGTCGGGTCGAGCCGGACCGTGCGCGAAGTGTGCGCACGGCCTGCCGAACGACCGCTACGGCGGTCACTCCGTGAGGACCTCGGCCCAGACGGGACGGGGTGCCGGTCGGGCGCTTCCTCCGGGACATCCCGATGAGGCGCAGTCCCCGGTCCAGGTGGTGCAGGGCGGAAGGCATGGCAGACATCTCCTCGTCAGAGAGCCGAAATGGTGTTTGGGGCGCCTGACTATCGGCTTCCCCTCAGCCGACGCGCTATGCGCGGTGGATACCGCGGCCTGCGACAGAGCTGATCCGCACCGGGTGTGGAGGCGGCGTACCGGGGCAGTCGGCAGTGACGATCTTGATGTCACCATGTGAGGGGGACTGCCACCCATGGCCACTCCCGGCCGTCGGCCGCGCAGCGGGCGTCAGTACGCCTTCAGCCTGCGGAATCTATCGCTCTGCTTCGGACTGATCGCCATCGTTCTCCTCGCGGTGGGGGTCGCCGCAAGAGCCAGTGGCGGCGCGGCCGAGGATCATCCTGTCGCCGCCGTGGCCATGGGGCTGCTGGTGTTGTGCGTCGTCCTCATGATTCGCCGCCGCCGTATCGCCCCCGCTCCCTCCGGGGGAGGCTCTCTCGGGGAGGCCGACTTCGAGGCGATGGCCGCCGGTGAGTTCGAGCAGGCGGTGGCGGACCTGTGCGAACGGGACGGTTGCCAGGTCATCCGCGGGCTGCTCCAGCCGACTCCAGTACTTGTGCTCGCACTTGACGACGGACTCCAGGCTGGTGCTGTGCGTGCCGTAGCGCTCGCTCAAGAGCGGCACGAGAGTGCTCACCGGGAAGTCCCAGTAGCCGACGATGGCGTCGATACGGCCGTCGAAGGCATCCAGAACCTTCTCCGCCTTCTCCATGAGATCGGCCACGGACACCTCGCCGACTTGCAACTCCTCAACGTTGAGGAGGGGGTGAAATCGGTACTCCCGTGCATCGGGCACCTCGCGCAGACTGGGCAGATTGGCCTCGTCCATACCGATCACAAAGATGTTCTTCACGCTCACCGGCTCTCCCTGGGTATCGCCCCGATGTCCGGCGGCCCAGTACCCCTCTGCGTGTCCTTTACCCCCAGCAGCATGCTGGTTATAAACGGGAATCGAGGGGCACTCGGGCCGCCTGGGCCGCCGTTTCGTGATACCGAAAGAAAGGTCGAACAATGCCTACAGGAGCCAGCCGTAAGCGGGAACGGCAGTACGAGCACATCAAGGAAGGCGCGGAGAAACGCGGTACGTCAACAGGCCGTGCCAAGGAAATCGCCTCCCGCACCGTCAATAAGGAACGCGCTCGCTCGGGAGAGGCGAAGTCCGCCAGTAAGACGTCGACGCAGGACCGGAAGTCCGCGCCGCAGCGAGGTGGCGAGCGTTCCCACCGCGGTCCCAAGGGCCCCACCCGCGACCAGTTGTACAACGAGGCCAAGCAGCGTGGCATCGAGGGCCGCTCGAACATGACCAAGCAACAGCTGGCCAAGGCGCTCGGCCGCTGAGCGGCATCGCACCGCCCTCGCGGGGCGGTGCGATGCCGGTCAACCCGAAGGGTTGTTCATGCGTCCGGAGCAAGGACGGAGTCGTCTTCGGCTCGGGCGCCGGGGAGCTGGTGGCGGGCGGCGATCAGGGCAGCGTCGATGTCGCGGGTGCCGGTGGCGGTGCACAGCGTGTAGACGATGTCGTCGAGGCGCTGCTGGGCCTCCGGGCCGCCGTTCTCGGCGTGCAGGGCGTAGAGGGTTTCGTACTGCTGGACGAGGTCGGCGAGAACCGCGGGGTGGGCCATGAGCATGGCTGGCTCCTTCTCTGTCGTCGTTGACGGGTGGCGCGGGACGTCAGGCGACAGCCGGAATCCCCCGGTGCTGTGGGTCCGCAGCCATCCGCTCGAAGTCGGCCGCGGTGTCAGGGGCGTCGTCGTGACGGTTGCGGGCGTGCGCTGGTGTGGTGCTGATCGGTGTCATCCGCTCTGCTCCCTGCGCTCGTTGCCGTTCAGCAGGGCGGGAGGCCGAACACGACACATCTGGGGCCCATAGCGCGTGCGCGCGGCTCCCGCCAGGTGTGCCTGCTGTCCGAAGCACCTCGGTCACTGACTCTCCTAGCCCAGCGCACCGACGTCAAACCACCGGCTCTCTTTCGGTGCGACGACCGCGAAAAGGGGAACCGGGGCAGGGGACCGGGAGGGCCCACCACCTCGGCGTTCACCGGTCGGCGAGCACGGGAGGGCAACGCGAGAGGGGACGATGGTGCCGCACGGCGGGTGGACGTGGGCGTGGCAGTGGCTGGGGCGGGCCAAGTCGGTGGTGGGACGTGGGCCGCAGGCCCTGGAGTTGATCGGCAAGAGCACGCTGGCGGCGGCCGCTTCGTGGTATGTGGCACATGACCTGGTGGCCGCGCAGACCCCCGCATTCGCGCCGTTCTCGGCTGTGCTGATCATGCAGGTGACCGTCTACCAGTCGATGCTTCAAGCCCTGCGTTATCTGGCCGCGGTCTGCGCCGGGGTCTTCGTGCAGGCCGGGCTGGGCATCATGGCCGGGCCCGGCCTGATCACGTTCGTACTCGTGGCGCTGATCACCCTGGCAATCGGCCGGTGGCGGCATCTGGGAGCCCAGGGGACCGAGGTGGCGACCGCGGCGTTCTTCGCCTTCTCCACCTATTCGGCCTCTGCCGGCATGCGCCAGAGCGTCGATCAACTCGGCCAGATCATCCTCCTGGTCGCGATCGGCTGCGCGATCGGCGTGGCGGTCAACCTCCTTCTGTGGCCGCCGATGCGCTACCGCAGCGCCGAGTCCGGCATCCACACCCTTGCGGGGGACCTGTCCGCCCTCCTGGCGGACATCCACCCCGCGTTGCGCGAGCACGGCTTCGACGAAGAGCGGGCCCGGCAGTGGCGGCAGCGCGCCACCGAGATCGCCTGGCTGGTCAGCCAGGCTCGTACGGCACTGCACACCGCGGTCGAGAGCCGCCATTACAACCCCCGCCGGCTGCTGCCCCGCAACAGGCGGCACACGGACTTCTGCGCGTACCGGGACGTCATCGACGCGCTGGAACGCGTCACCCACCAGCTCGCCTCCCTCACCCGCACCCTCCACCAGTGGCCACAGAACGAAGAAGGTAACGAGTGCAACCGTTTCCTGCGCGACTACGCCGACCTGCTCGAAGCGTTTGCCCACTTCACCCGCCCCTTCAGCGAGATCGACGAGGACCGGCTACCGCGCCGGGCAGAAGAGCTGTGCGCGGCCGCCACGACGGTCCAGGACAAGCGTGAGCGGCTGGTCGACCGCGCACAGAGCTCCTCACTCGCCTTGAACGACCCCTCCCGTCCCTACGGCATCCTCCTGGCGGAAGCCACCCGGCTGATGGAGGAAGCCGAGCACTCCTGCGACATGCTCCACCACGCCACCGAGTGCACACACAAGACCAGCGGTACGTCGGCGGGAAGCACCGCCTGACCGCAAGGGGCCGCGCCGCCACCGGATCGGCCCGGGCAGGTGCGCATACGCCCGGCACGGCGGGTACTCGGGCCGCGATGGCCCGACGCGGCCGGTGGGGAGGGCCGTGCGTCCGAAGGAGGGAACCATGACGACGACCGATGCCCTTGGGGCGTATCGGCGCAAGCGGAACTTCGGGAGGTCGGCGGAACCGAAGGGCGGCGCGAGCCGCGACGGGCGTCCGGGCCGGAAGCCCTCCTTCGTCGTGCAGATCCATGACGCGACCACCACGCACTTCGACTTCCGCCTCGAGGTGGACGGCGTCCTCAAGTCGTGGGCCGTCCCCAAGGGGCCGTCCGGCAATCCGCACGACAAACGGCTCGCCATGCCCACAGAAGACCATCCGCTCGAATACGCGGACTTCGAGGGCACCATCGCCGAAGGGGAGTACGGGGCGGGCACCGTCATTCTGTGGGACGAGGGGACGTACCGCAGCACGTCGACGGATCGCCGGGGCAAGGAGATCCCGTTCGCCGAGGCCCTGGAACGCGGCCATGTCTCGTTCCGGCTACAGGGCCACAAACTCCATGGCGGGTACGCGCTCACCCGCATCCGCCAGGGCACGGACCGGGAAACGTGGCTGCTGGTGAAGAAGGACGACACCCGAGGCTCCCGGCACGGCACCCCCGATCCGGCGAGGGCCCGGTCCGTACGCACCCGGCGCACCCTTCGCCAGGTGGCGGCCGAAGCGGGCCCCGGGTAGTCCCGGGCAGGAGGAGAGGACCGCTCGGCCCGCCTGTCTCTGCTGGGCCCCGGCGGCTACCGGAGCGCCGTGGGCTTCCAGGCCCACCGCGTCGATGACCGAGTCGGGTCCACGGCCGCCGGTGAGGTCACGGGCGGCTGCCACGACGTCGTGGTGCTGGACATCGAGTGCGCGGACGCCATGCCTGCGTGCCCGTTCCAAGCGTTCGCCTTGCCGTGCCATGTCAGGGCCTTCATCGCGCTCCTTGTCCGCGTCGCTCGGGTGGGTTTCGCCCCGGCGAGTGCCCGCACACGGAAGGGGGAACTTCCGCCCCCGGTGTGACACCAGCGACCACGGCGGGAAACGCACGGTGACGGACGATCCGCTCACCCCTGGAGGATGGGAGACAGCTGATGGCGACGACTGCTGACGGGGCCTCACCGGAGAGGGCGGCCCGCGGTCTTCAACTGCCGGGAATCATCCTGGGAGTCGGGCTCGGAGGGTTCGTCGACGGCATCATGCTGCATCAGCTGCTCCAGTGGCACCACATGCTCACCAGTACGAACCACGACCGCATCGGGGTGAAGTACTACAGCCCGCACTCCGTCTCCGGCCTGGAGATGAACACGGTCTGGGACGGCATCTTCCACACCGTGTGCTGGCTCGCCGTCCTGACGGGCCTGGCGGTCCTCTACTCCCGCGTCACCCATCACCGCCGCCGCGTGTGGTCCTCCCGGGTGTTGTGGGGATGGATCCTGGCCGGGTGGGGCCTGTTCAACCTCGTCGAAGGCGTGCTGGACCACCAGCTACTCGGAATCCATCATGTGCACGGCGGGCCGCACCAGATGTGGTGGGACATCGGCTTCCTCGTGCTGGGAGCCCTGCTGTTCGTCGGTGGCTACGGGCTCCAGCGGGGCGGGCGCCCCTTCGACCCCGAAGCCCCGGACATCCGGCAGCCCGGACGGCCTGACTGATGGGCGGCCACCCGCACACCGGCCACGGTGCGGGCAGCGGCGTCCTGGAGGCCGCGCTGCCCGCCACCCTCATGCTCCTGTGCGTCTGCAGCTATCTTCGGCTGGCCCATCGGGCCAGGCTCCGCAACCCGGCGCGGGGCTGGAGCCGGTGGCGGTCGGCCTCCTTCGCAACCGGGGGTCTCCTGCTGGCCGTGGCGCTGCTGCCGCCCTTGGTTCCTCTCGCGCACACCGACTTCCGGGGCCACATGGCCCAGCACCTTCTCATCGGCATGTACGCCCCGCTCGCCCTCGTCCTCGGCGCCCCCGTCACCCTGCTCCTGCGGAACCTGCCCACCGCCCACGGCCGACGGCTGGCCACGGCCTTGCACAGTCGCCCCGCCCGGCTCCTGACACACCCGGCCACCGCGCTGCTGCTGGCTTCCGGCAGCCTGCTGGTGCTCTACTTCACCCCGCTGTACCGCTCCGCCACGAACTGGCCGCCCGGGCACTGGCTGATGCACGCCCACTTCCTGCTGTCCGGCTGCGTCTTCGCCCACGTCATCGCGGGGCCCGACCCTGCCGCCAGGCGCCCCGGTGTACCGGTTCGCCTGGTGTGGCTCGGCTGCGCCATCGCCCTCCACGCAGGGCTGTCGCAGCTGATGTACGGCGGGTTCTGGGTCGACATCCCGGCCCCTGCCGTCGAAGTCCGGGGAGCGGCGGAAATCATGTACTACGGCGGTGACATCGCCGAGCTCCTGCTCGCCGGCGCGCTCGTCGCCGGGTGGCGCCCCGAGCGCCGAACCGGACGCTGCCCGACAACCACCAGCCACCGGGTCAGCGTGTGATCGGGGCACCCGGTCAACCTGCGGGCCACACGATGAGGTTGTTTGCGGGTGCTCGCGCCGGGCAGGCGCATCAACGTGCTTCGGAACAGAGGCACGCCCACGGGAGCGGTTCGGCTGCTCGGGGTGTGCTCTGTTCAGCGCTCCCGGCAGGCAGATCTCTCCCAGATGCTCATTCCTGCCTTCAGAGGGAGAGATCGGCGCATGACTGTCGTACGCACACGGAGCAAGCACTCGCACGACGACGCTCCCGACACTTCCACCGAGTTCCGGCGCATTGCCACTCTGCCCGAGGGGCCCGAGAAGGAGGCGCTGCGGCAGGATGTCGTGCGGGCCTGGATGCCGATGGCGGAGCGGCTGGCCCGGCAGTTCCGCAACCGCGGTGAGTCCGCGGAGGATTTGCGGCAGGTGGCGATGCTCGGCCTGGTCAAGGCCGTCAAGCGGTACGAGCCGGACCGGGGCAGCGCCTTCGCGAGCTATGCCGTGCCGACCGTCGTGGGCGAGATCAAGCGCCACTTCCGGGACCACATGTGGGGCGTGCA
>NZ_RIBZ01000124.1:0-57636 GCF_003721215.1 Streptomyces botrytidirepellens | reverse complement strand
CGCCGCCGAGGTGCCGGCCGTCGTGCACGAGGCCACCGCGCCGGCCGTGCACAGCCTCGTCTCGCCCGCCGACGCCCGGGAGTTCGCCCGCGCCCGCCTCGCCGCGCTCGACCGGGCCGGGCCGCCGGGCGCCGCCGTCCTGCGCGGCACCCTGCGCACCTGGCTGACGTTCCACGGCAGTTGGGACCGTACGGCCACCGAACTCCAGGTCCACCGCAACACCGTGCGCCACCGCATGGCCCGGGTCGCCGAACTCCTCGGCGCCGACCTCCAGGACCCGGCCGTCCGCATGGAACTCTGGTTCGCCCTGGAGTGGCTTTCCGACGACGACTTCTAGTCCGGGCTAGTCCGGCAGCCCCCACGGCTTCGCGTCGCCGACGGCCGGTACGTCGCGCGGGCCCGGGTCCGGGTGGGTGCCGCGCGGGGCGACGACGGCCGTCTCGTCCCGGCGGAGCGGGATCTCGATGCGGCCCGGCCCGGTCTCCCGGTACCGCAGCCGCCTGCCGCGCTCGTCCCGTACGTCGATCGCACCGCGGATACCGTGGTCCAGCACCAGGGGCGCGCCCGCCTCGCTGTGGACGCGCACCCACCGGGTGCGGCCACCGGCCCGGTCCGCGTCGATCAGGAACGCGCCCTGGGCGCGCAGGGAGGCCACGGACGCGTCGGGCCAGCGGCGCGATACGGACGGGAAGACCCGCACCACACCGCCGTGGCTCTGCACGGCCATGTCGAGCACGGACTGCGTGGCGGTCAGGGGGCTCTCGATGCCGAGGTTTCCGCCCTCGACGTACATGGTGTTCGGGGTCATCCAGGCGTTGTTGATGACATTGCCGCCGGTGAAGTAGGTGAGGAAGTCGAGGGCCTCCTCGGGGCGGCCCATCCGCGAGGCCATCGACGAGGCGGCGGCGTAGCTGTAACCGGCCCACAGGGCACGGTCCTTGACCCAGTGGTCGAAGGTGGTCCGCATGATGTCCCGGTCGCCCGGCCGGTCCCAGTCCAGCTCGTGCAGCGGATACAGCCACAGCATGTGCGAGAAGTGGCGATGGGATTCGGTCAGCGGCTTGCCCGCGCCGATCATGACACCGGTGGCGTCGCGGGGGTAGTCCACCAGGCGCTTCAGGATCTCGCGCCAGCGCGCGGCGCGCGGATGGTCCGTACGGAGGATCCGCAGGCAGTCGAGGAGCGTGGCGCAGCCCCAGCGGAGCAGGGAGAGGTCGTAGGTGCAGTCCTCGGCGTCCGCCCACTCGGGGGAACGGGTGAGCGGAAGGTGCAGCTTTCCGTCGCCGCCCTCGTGCAGGAAGTGGTCGTAGAAGTTCACCGCCTTGACCAGGATCGGGTAGAGGACGTCGCGCACGATGCGGGTGTCCATGGTGTGGCGGTAGCTGAGCCAGACGTTGTGCATGGCCCAGATGAGGTTGCCGTTGTTGTCGGTCTTGGTGGAGGTGCCGGGGATGCCGACGGTCTTGGCGCCGGGGCGCAGCATCCAGTCGGAGGGGTGAGCGAGGGCGTAGGTCTGCCCGTCCTGGTACTCCGGTGGGACCGAGAGCGGCAGATACTTCTCGAAGCGCTGGAAGGTGGAGGTGACGGAGTCGAGTTCGAGGTGGTTGGACCCCTGGATCAGCCAGGTGGCGATCTGCACGTTGAGGTTCCACCAGACGGCGGTCCAGCTGCCGCCGGTCTCCGGGTACCACGGCCCCCACTCGGACATCGACGGCCCGTCGGCCCGGGTGGCGCAGGCCGCCTTGTAGAGCTGGATCCAGTAGAAGTCCTGGAGGCGCTTGTCGGGTACGGACAGCAGGCTGCGCCGGTAGAAGCGGTGCCACCAGGCGCGGTGTTCGGCCACCAGGTCGTCGGGGTCCGCGGCCAGCGTACGGGCCACTTCGGCGACGGCCAGCTCGGTGGTGCGGGACAGGTCTTCGGGATGGCGGTAGACGATGTGCGCGGCCAGCAGTCTGCCGGTGCCGACGCGCCGTTCGCGCCAGGCGGTGGTCCAGCCGCCGCCCGCGATGAGCGGCTGCTCCACGTACCCGGTGTCTCCCGCGGTGCCGGTGCGGGGGTCGGGGTTGCCCGTGTAGTCGGCGGGCTTGTCCTTGGTGCGCGGCGAGGCCGCGGGCAGCCACGTGAACGACCAGGCCGCTTCCCGCTCGCCCGCGCTGGGCCGGGTGGAGATCAGCAGCGCGGTACGGGTGTTGTGCACCAGCATCGAGAAGCGGACGCTGCCCCGGGTGGTGGTGACGGTGCCGCGCAGCTCGGCGTCCCAGAGGTCGAGGGTCCAGTCGATGCCGGTCACCTCGCCGGCCAGGGTGAGGTCGAAGTGGCCGATGGGCAGCCGCGAGAAGCCGTACGGGGCGCGCCACTGGGGCCGCTGGTCCTGCACCTGACTGTGGCTGACCATGACCTTCACGGAGTTGGGCGTGGCGCCCCGGTAGACCTGCGCGCCGAGCAGTCCGTTGGCGAGGAAGGGGCCGTCCTTCCAGTCTCCGGGCATCCGGCGCCACCGCAGGGCCGCGTCCCTGACGATGCGTTCGGTCGGGTTTCCTGCCCGGCCCGCGTCCTGGGGCGCGGCCCAGGCGGTGCCGGATCCGGCCAGCCAGCCCGCGGCGCCGACTGCGGCCGCCGAGCCGATCACACCTCTTCGAGAGATCCCGTTCCCTGTCGTCGGGGTCACGTATGTGCCTCCCATACCTGGTGGTGAACTACCCGGCATGGTGCAGGGGTCGGGGCAGCAAGGGAAGACCTCCGACGTATCGGAAATCGACGCGCTTCATCTCCGCAGGTGGGCGAGGCGCACGTGATCGGAACGCGGCGACAGGGGTGTCAGCCAACCGATCTCTCAGACGCTGACCAGGCAGAGGAGAGCGACCACACCCACGAAGCCGAGCCCGCCGAGAGCGGTTCCGGTGATGGCCATCCACAGACGGCCCGCACCGCGGCGGGCGTGGTGGATGCCCATGGCGCCGAGGGCGACGGCGAGGCCCCCGGCGATGGGCACCAGGGGGAGGGTGAAGGACAACAGCAGGGACGGCAGTACGCCGACGATGGCGAGGACGCCGACGACGGAGAAGACACCGAGGACCACGGCGGTGGGGCCCAGCGCGACGGCGGGTGTGTCCGTGCGGTGGGCCATGGTCGGTGCAGGCATGAGCATCCCCCTCGCAAAAGCCCTCGGAGCGGGCTCATGTGACGTACCGATCGTAGCTGGGGTTCCTCCGCGCTCCGGTGGGCAGGGTGGGTGCGTCAAGTCCGCCTGATGGAAAGGACGTTCCATGCGAGGATTTCTTCGAAGACTCGGTCCGCTGGTGGCGGTTCTCCTCTGCGTGACCCTGGTGGCGGTCGCCCAGGGAGCCGAGCGGAGCCGGGCGCGCACCGCGTCGGCCGAGGAGGGCGGCGGGCCGCGTCCGGGCAGCCACTGGGTGGGGACCTGGACGTCCATGCCGCAGCTGACCGAGCCGGCCAACATGCCGCCCCCGCCGTACACCCAGGACGGCGCGGTCCTCGCAGACAGCACCCTGCGGCAGACCGTGCACGTGTCGGTGGGCGGCCGTCAGCTGCGGCTCCGCTTCTCCAACGCCTTCGGCGGGGCGCCCCTGCCCATCTCCCGCGTCTCCGTGGCCCTTCCCGCGGGGGGCAGGGCCGGGGTGAGCGCGATCGAACCGGGCACCTCCCGGCCCGTCACCTTCGACGGCCGCGCCGCCACCACGGTGCCGATGGGCGCCCTGATGGTCTCCGACCCGCTGGACTTCCGGCTGCCGCCGGGCGCGAACCTCACCGTGACCGTGTACCTGGCCACCGGACAGCAGTCGACCGCCATCACCTCCCACCCCGGCTCGCGCACCGCCTCCCACATGCTGCGCGGCAACCACATCGACGCAACCGACTTCAAGGGCGCGGCCTCGGTCGAGCACTGGTACTTCCTCAGCGGCGTCGAGGTGTGGTCACCGGCGCGCACCCGCGCCACCGCCGTGCTGGGCGACTCGCTCACCGACGGACGCGGCTCCACCAGCAACCACAACGACCGCTGGACGGACCGGCTGATGACCCGTCTGCGCGCCGACCACAGGACGGCCGACACCGCCGTGCTCAACCAGGCGGCAGGCGGAAACCGGCTCCTCCAGGACGGTCTCGGCCCGAACGGTCTGGCCCGCCTGGACCGTGACGTCCTGGCGCAGAGCGGCGTCACCTCGCTCGTCGTCTTCGAGGGCATCAACGACATCGGCACCGCCCCCGCCACCCCCGAAGCACAACAGGACGTCGCGGACCGGCTCATCTCCGCCTACGGCCAGATCGTCCTGCGTGCCCACGCCCAGGGGATCCGCGTCTACGGCGCCACCCTCACCCCCTTCGGCGGCAGCACCCCGTACGACGACGCGGCGGGCCACCGCGAAGCGACCCGGCAGCGGATCAACGACTGGATACGGACCAGCGGCCGCTTCGACGCGGTCGTGGACCTGGACCGGGCGACACGGGACGAGGACGACCCGAGCCGCCTGCGCGCGGACCTCGACGTGGGCGACCATCTGCACCTCAACCCCGAGGGCTACCGCGTGATCGCCGACGCCTTCCCGCTGCGCCTCTTCCACCGCTGACGGCTTCCACCGGTGGCGGGGCCGTACGTCCCGCCACCGGTGTCACGCCCGCAGATAGGTGAGCACCGCCAGCACTCTGCGGTGGGTGGCGTCGGTCGGCGGGAGGTCCAGCTTGCCGAGGATGTTGCCGATGTGCTTGCCCACGGCCGCCTCGGACACCACCAGGTGGCGGGCGATCGCGCCGTTCGACTTGCCCTCCGCCATCAGGGCCAGGACCTCCCGCTCGCGCGCGGTGAGCCGTTCCAGCGGGTCGCGGCGGCGGCGCAGCAGCTGGCGCACCACTTCGGGGTCCACGACCGTGCCGCCGTCCGCCACTTCGCACAGGGCGGCCACGAACTCCTCGACCCGCCCGACGCGTTCCTTCAGCAGATAGCCGACGCCCGTTCCGTCGCCGGAGTCCAGCAGCTCCGAGGCGTACGTGCGCTGCACATACTGGCTGAGGACCAGGATGGGCAGGGTGGGCCGGGTCTCGCGCAGCCGCACCGCCGCGTGCAGTCCCTCGTCCTGGAATCCGGGCGGCATGCGGACGTCCGTGAGGACGATGTCGGGGGCGTGTTCCTCGACCGCGGCGAGCAGCGCGGGAGCGTCGCCGACGGCCGCGACCACGTCGTGGCCGCAGCGGCCGAGCAGCCCGCTGAGCCCTTCCCGCAGCAGCACGCTGTCCTCGGCCAGTACTACGCGCAAGCTTCGGTCCGTTCGCAAGGAAACTCCACACGCAGCAGGGTCGGTCCGCCCGGTGGGCTGGACAGGGAGAGTCTGCCACCCAGCGCGGACACCCGGTCGCCGAGTCCGGTGAGCCCGCTTCCGGCGCCGGGGTCCGCGCCGCCCCGGCCGTCGTCGCGCACCTGGAGGAACAGCCGTCCGTCGCGGTGTGCGCCGCTCACCTCCGCACGGTTCGCCCCGCTGTGCCGGGCGATGTTGGTGAGGGCCTCGCGGACCACGAAGTACGCGGCGGCCTCGACCGCCTGGGGCAGCCGTTTGGGCAGCTCCAGGGCCACGTCCACGGGAACCACGGAGCGGTCCGCCGCGTCGGCGACCGCCGCGGGGAGGCCGTAGTCCGCGAGCACCTTGGGGTGGATGCCGTGGATGAGTTCGCGCAGCTCCGCGAGCGCCTTGTCCGCCTCCTCGTGGGCCGCGGCGAGCTGGTCGGCGAGCGGGCCTGGGGGGATGTCCAGGCGGGCCAGGCCGAGCGTCATCGTGAGCGCCACCAGCCGCTGCTGGGCACCGTCGTGCAGATCGCGTTCGATGCGGCGCCGTTCCGTCTCGAAGGCGTCCACCAACCGGAGGCGGGAGCGGGCGAGTTCGGTGACCTTCTCCTTCAGGTCACCCTCGCGCGGGGCGATCAGCAGACGTGTCAGTTCGGCCCGGGCCCCCGCCACGACCCCCAGCACGTAGCCGCACAGACCCAGGAGCAGCAGTCCGAGCACGGCGACCGCGAAGGCCACCGGCCAGGACGTGACGATCCACTGCTTGAGCACCTTCGTCTCCCGGCCGCCACCGACCGTGGCCATCAGCAGCGGTGTCGCGACCACGGACAGCGGCGCGAGCAGGGCGACGGCGAGGACGATCGCGTCGACCGGCCACAGCAGCACCGCGAACAGCACGGCATATCCGAGCTCCCGCCACGTCGTCCGCTCCCTCATGCGGGTCGTCAGCCAGGCCCACAGGCCGTAGGCCGTGGGCGCACGGTGCTGATCGGGGGCCGGGTCCCGGTCGATCAGGCGCAGCCTGCGCCGTTCCACCCAGGCCACCGGGATTCCGGCGAGCGCCGCGAGGACGAGCAGCGGCAGCCCCACCAGCACGACGGCGAGGATGCCGCCCGCCGCGGCCGTGGTGGCGATCCCCGCGAGGGCGACCGCGCCGGTCACCGCACCGGTGAGCAGGTATCCGGCCGAACGCCACGGCCACGACGACAGCAGGAAGCCCGGCCCGGACATGGCTTGCCACACATTCCGAGGGTCCATGGAGGTCACCGTAGAAGGCCCGACCGGCCCGTGCCATCGGTCCAGAGGGTGTTCCGGGGGTATGCCTGGCCCTACCCCAAGTCTCGGTTCCGCCGTACTGCGCCGTGGTGTCCGCGCGCGGTTTCGTGGCGCTCGACATCGGAACGACTCGACATCGATACGAGTGGGGACATATGGACAACGACGCGATCCAATTGCGCTCCGTCAGCAGACGCTTCGGCTCCGGCGACGGCGCGGTGACAGCCCTCGACCAGGTCTCGCTGTCCTTCCCCGCGGGGACGTTCACCGCCGTCATGGGCCCCTCCGGCTCGGGCAAGTCGACGCTGTTGCAGTGCGCGGCGGGGCTGGACCGCCCCACGTCGGGGTCGGTCACCGTGGGCGGCACCGACCTGACGACACTGAGCGAAACCCGGCTGACGCTGCTGCGGCGCCAACGCATCGGTTTCGTGTTCCAGGCGTTCAACCTGCTGCCGTCCCTGACCGCCCAGCAGAACGTGGCACTGCCCCTGCGGCTGGCGGGCCGCCGCCCCTCCGCGGCCCGGGTGCGCGAGGTGCTCCGGCAGGTCGGGCTCGGCGAACGGGCGCGGCACCGGCCGTCCGAGCTGTCCGGCGGTCAGCAGCAACGGGTCGCCCTGGCGCGCGCCCTGATCACCCGCCCCGAGGTGCTCTTCGGCGACGAGCCGACCGGTGCCCTCGACACCCGGACCGGCCGTGAGGTGCTGACCTTGCTGCGCGGCATGGTCGACGGCGAGGGCCAGACGGTCATCATGGTCACGCACGATCCGGTGGCCGCGTCCTATGCCGACCGGGTGGTCTTCCTGGTCGACGGACGGGTCGGCGGCGAGCTGACCGGTGCGGGCGCCGACGCCATCGCCGCGCGCATGACCGGCCTGGAGAGCATGGAGAGCCTGGAGGACGTGCCGTGCTGAGCGTCGCCCTGAGCACCCTGCGCACGCGCTGGGTCACCTTCGTCGGCAGCTTCGTCGCCCTGTCGCTGGGTGTCGCGCTGCTCACCGTCATGGGCCTGGCCCTCGCCTCGTCGCTGGACGCGCCCGACCGGAAACCCGAACGGTTCGCCGCCGCGCCGGTGGTGGTCAAGGGAGCCGACACGTTGCGGGTGCGCACCCCGAACGGCGTCCGGGTCCGGAAGCTCGCACATCCGCGGGCCGTCCCCGCGGCGGCCGTCGCGCGGCTGCGGCGGCTCGGGCCCGTGGTCGAGGACCGTTCGTTCGCCGTACGGGCGCGGGGCGGGCCGGACGATCTGGTGGGCCACCCCTGGTCCACCGCCGCGTTCGGCCGGTACGAGATCGGCGCGGGGCACGCACCCCGCGCGGCCGACGAGGTGGTCATCAGCGGCGCCTGGGCGAAGCCGGGCGAGCGGGTACGGACCGGTGGCGGCACGGTACGGGTCGTCGGCACCGTACGGATCGCCGGGACCGCACGGGGCGCCGGAAACGCACGGGGCACCGGAAACGCACGGGCCGCCGGGGCCACCGCAGGGCGCGGCCTCGAGGACGCCGTCTTCTTCACCGACGAACGCGCCGCCCGCCTCTCCCCCCGCAGCGTCCAGCTCGTCGTGGATGCCTCCCCGGCGGCCGTGCGCGCGGCGGTGCGCGGCAGCGCGGGGGTCCGGGTCCTCACCGGGGACGGGCGCCGCCACGCCGACCCCGACCCGGACCGGGACCGCGAGGTGCTGATGGCGATGAACGCCCTGTTCGGCACGGCCGGTGGGGTCACCGCCTTCGTGTCGGTGTTCGTGGTGGCGTCCACCTTCGCGTTCGCGGTGGCCCAGCGGCGCCGCGAGTTCGGGCTGCTGCGCACGGCCGGGGCGACGCCGGGACAGCTCCGCCGGATGGTGTTCGCCGAGGCCCTCATGGTCGGCGTTCTCGCCTCGGCCACCGGTTGTCTGCTCGGCGCGTACGGTGCGCCACGGCTGGCCGCGTGGGTGGTCGACGGTGGTGTGGCGCCCGGCTGGTTCGCCATCGGCGATCACGTCTGGCCGTACCACGTGGCGTTCTGGACGGGTCTGCTGGTCGCCCTGTGCGGCGTGGCGGCCGCGTCCTGGCGGGCGGGCCGTACCGGACCCGCCCAGGCGCTGCGCGAGGCCGCCGTGGACACCGGGACGATGCCCCCGGGGCGGTGGCTGTGCGGACTGGCGCTCCTGCTGACCGCCGTCGTCACCCTGGGCCTGGCCTTGGCCACCGACCCGGGCGAGCTGCTGCACCGGAAGACCTATGTGAGCCGTCCGATGCTGCTCATCACCGCGGTCGCGCTGCTCGCGCCCGCTGTCGTGCCCCCGCTGGCCCGGCTGATCGCCTGGCTCCCGGCCCAACTCCCCGGCGCCGGTGGCATGCTGGTGCGGGAGAACGCCGCCGCCGGTGTGCGCCGCACCGCCGCGGTCGCGGCGCCCGTGCTGGTCACGGTCGCCCTCACCGGCTCGCTCCTGGGCGCCACCACGACGCTGAACGAGGCGAAGGCCACCGAAGTCCGCGCGCGGACAGCGGCCGACTTCGTCGTCACCCCGGCGGGCGGAGCGGGCTTCGACGCGGCGACCCTGCGAAAGCTGCGCGCGGTGCCCGGCGCCGAGGTGTCCGCGACCGCGTCGAGCGCCGTCTCCGTCCTGGAGGACGGCGTGTCCCTCGTGACGTCCGAGGCCCGCGCCGTCGACCCCGGCCCGCTCGCCGCCACCACCCGGCTGCCGGTCGAAGCCGGACAGGCCGCTGACCTCGACGACGACTCGATCATCGTCAACGGCGAGTGGCAGCAGCACACCGTGGGCCGACGCGTCCAGGTGTGGCTGGGCGACGGCACCAGGAAGTGGCTGCGCATCGCCGCGGTGATGGCCACCGGCACCGGCGGCAACGGCGTCTACGTCACCCCGCGCAACGCCCCGGGCGCCACCGTGGACCGGGTCGACGTCACCCTCGCCGACGGCGCCGACGCGACCGCCGTGGCCACCGCGCTGAGGAAGGCGGTGCACACCTCGGGCGGGCGGCTCCTCACCAAGGACCAGTGGATCAGGGCGAGTTACCCGGGGACGAAGGACACCACCCGGATCGGCCTGCTGCTGGTCCTCGGCATCGCTCTCCTCTACACCGGCATCTCCCTCGCCAACACCATGGCCATGGCCACCTCCGACCGCGTCCGCGACCTGGCCACCCTGCGCCTGGCCGGGGCCACCCCGGGGCAGATCCTGCGGCTGGTGGGCGCCGAGGCGCTGATGGTGGTCGTGGTCGGCGCCGTCCTGGGTGTCCTCGTCGCCGGGCTCAACCTGATGGGCATGGGCAGCGCCCTGCAGCTGCTGTCGGCGCCGACCACGATCCGGATCCCCTGGAGGGCCATCGGCGCCGCCACGGGCGCGTGCGCGATGCTCGCCGTGGTCTCGTCCGTCGCCCCCGCCGCGCTCACCCTGCGCTCAGTGACTCCCCGGACGTGAGGCGGGCTCGGGCCTGCCCAGGCGTCGCGCCATCGGGACCGGCGCCATGCGCCCAGCGGCCACGAGCCGCTCGATGGCGGCCCGTCTCGGTCCGGGGGTCGGTGCCCGGCAGCCGCGGGCTCAGCTCGCTGACCGTGATGTCCTGCGCGGCGCGCTCCATGCGGGTGAGCGGCAGCAGGCCGATGGCGCCACCCGCTGCGCGGGCTGGCCGAGGAGGGCTGGGCGAAGCACGTCGGGCGGGTCCTCGCCAAGATCGGTGCCCGCGACCGCATCCAGGCCGTGATCATGGCGTACGACACCGGGCTGGTCAGGGCGAAGCCGTAGGAGCCGGGGGCCGGGTCCGGCGGGGCGTCGCATACTGGCCACATGGCTGCTGAGGCAGGACGGGAAGGCGAGGCGTTCCAGGAGTTCGTGCGGTTCGCGCCCCGGCTCGGCGGGATGGTCGCCTCCGCGGTGGGCTATCGCTCCGGCGGGCAGCCACCGGCGCTGCACCGCGGACTGCCGTCCCCCTGGCTGACGTTGATCTTCTCGCTGGACGGGCCGGTGACCAGCGGGCTCACCCTGGAGCAGGCGCGCGGTGCCGATGCGGTGCGGACCGACATCGTGGTGGGCGGGCTGCACCGGAGTCCGGCGTACATCATCCAGCCGGAGCACGAGACCGGGGTGCAGCTGGCCCTGCATCCGCTGGCGGCGCGCAGACTGCTCGGCCTGCCCGCGGGGGCGCTCACGGACCAGCTCGTGGTGTCGGGGACGGAGGTGCTGGGCGCGCGGGCCGCGGAGATCCACGAGCGGATGCGGGAGCAGCCGGGGTGGGAGGAGCGGTTCGCCCTCCTCGGCTCGTACCTGCGGGCGCGTGCGGCCGCGGCGGACGAGGCCACGCCGGTCCGGCGCGAGGTCGTCGAAGCCTGGGCGTGGCTGGCCCGTCACCGGGGCGCGGGCACGCTGCGCGGGCTGCCCGAGCACGTGGCGCTCAGCCCGCGCCGGCTCACGGCGCTCTTCCGCGCCGAGACGGGGCTGAGCCCGAAGCAGGCCGCCCGGCTGATGCGCTTCGAGCACGCCAAGAGCACCGTGGCCCGGTCCTTCGCCGCGGGCGCCCCGGCCGATCTGGCCCGGGTCGCGGCCGACTGCGGCTACTACGACCATTCGCATCTGGTGCGGGACTTCCGCCAGTACACCGGCGTCAGCCCCACGGTCTGGCTCGCCGAAGAGTGCCGGAATATCCAAGCGGGCGGGCACCGGAACGGCGAAGAGTGAGAGGCATGAACACGATGGAATCCCAGCAACGACCCCCCAGCATCTGGCCGACCCTCCAGGCCCATGACGCGCCCGCCCTGATCGACTTCCTCGTCGGCACGGTCGGCTTCCTGCGCACCGCCGTGTACGAGGACGGCGACCGGGTGGCGCACGCCCAGCTCGACTGGCCCGAGGGCGGCGGGATCATGCTCGGGTCGTACGAGCCGGACAGCGCGGAGTGGTGTCTGCAACCGGGCACCTTCGGCGCGTACGTCGTCACCGACCACGTCGACAGCCTCTACGAACGGCTGAAGGCGGCAGGGTTGAAGGTCATCCGCGAGATCGAGGACCAGCCGTACGGCAGCCGCGAGTTCGCGATCGCCGACCCCGAGGGCAACAAGTGGTCCTTCGGCACCTACCGGGGCGAGCCCCGCCCGACGGGCTGACCCGGCCGGGCGGGCGACCGGCCGCTCCGCCCGCCTGAGGCAGGCAGACGTGCGGAGCGGCCCCTGGTCACGGCATCAGCCGAGGTTGAAATCGAGGTTGGTCACGTACCAGGCGTCCTTGATCTCGGTGGCCTCCACCTTGACGTCCAGCTGCCCCGCCTTCAGTCCGGTGGAGTTGGACAGGATGACCTTGTCGAGCGTCTGCCCGTCGACGGTGACCTTGTCGGCGGGCACCACGGCCTTGCCACCGGTGGCCGGGACCCGGGCGACGTCCACCTTCGGGTCGCCCGTGGACTGCTTGGGCGTGAACGACGTGCGGAGCTTCCCGACGTTCTCGCGCATCTCGCGCACCTCGGGCGTGTTGCCGTTGCACCTCGACGGGGTGCCGACCTTCGCGGGCGACGAACCGGTGGCCGGGTCCGCCATCACCAGGCACGCCTGCTTCGGCTGCCCCTTGATGACCGCGGTCACCCACGTGGCAACCGCGTCCTCGGCCGTGGCCTGACGGGGCCCCGAGGGCTTCGAGGCCGCCGAGTCCTCCCCCTGCTTCTCCGACCCGGCAGCGGTCGAGCTGTTCGCCACCGGCTTCTCCCCCTCGCCGGATTCCGCCTCCTTCGAGCAGCCCGTGACACCGACGACGGCCGCCACCACGGCGGCCCCGGCGATCCAGCGGACGGTCCTGTTTCCGTACCTCTCCGACACGCTTTCAGGAGCCTTTCACATAGACATCTATGACCTGATGTCACCCCGAGGCGTCTCTCATCAAGACACCACATCGACCATGGAGACGACAGGGGCGGCAAAACGGTTTCGCCCGCCGCCTGGCTGGCCACGGGCCCTGGTCTGCTGACAAGATCATTTGGGCGACCACGGCACACCGGCAAGTGAAGGGCGGGCATGTGACCGAGACATTCGGCCACGAGGAGTACGACTACATCATCGTCGGCGCTGGTTCGGCCGGTTGCGTGCTCGCGGCGCGACTGTCCGAAGACCCGGAGAGAACGGTACTGCTCCTGGAAGCCGGGGCGGCGGACACCAAGCCGGAGCTGGCCGTGCCACCAGCCTGGCCCGGGCTGTGGGGGACCGAGGTCGACTACGCCTACACCACGGTTCCGCAAGCCGGTACCGGCGGCGTGGCGCAGCCGTGGCCGCGGGGCCGGACGCTGGGCGGGTCGAGCGCCATCAACGCGATGGTGTTCCTGCGCGGACACCGCAACGACTACGACCGCTGGGCGGCGGCCGGGTGCACGGGGTGGGGCTTCGACGCGCTCCTGCCGTACTTCCGGCGGCTGGAGACCGTCACCGGAAAGGATCCGGAGTTCCGCGGCGACAGCGGCCCGATGCGTCCGGCGCAGGCACAGGACGGCAACCCGCTGTCCCAGGTCTTCGTCGATGCCGCCACCTCGGCCGGGCACCCGGCGACGGACGACTTCAACGGCGCCGCCCAGGAAGGCGTCGGCTGGCACGACCTGAGCATCGCGGACGGCAAGCGGCAGAGCACCGCGGCCGCCTATCTGCACCCGGTCGGCGCGGAGCGGCCGAATCTGACGGTCTCGACCGACTCCCGCGCGCACCGCCTGCTCGTCGAGGGCGACCGGTGTACGGGCGTGGAGTTCCGGCGGGGCGGCGAGCCGGTCACCGCGCATGCCCGCGCCGAGGTGGTCCTCAGCTCCGGCGCCGTCGATTCGCCCCGTCTGCTGCTGCTGTCGGGCATCGGCCCCGCCGACGAGCTGCGGCAGGCCGGTGTGGACGCCCGCCACGACCTGCCCGGCGTGGGGCGCAACCTGCACGACCATCCGCTCTGCGGGGTCGTCTACGAGGCGAGCAGGCCGGTCCCCGAAGGACTCACCAACCACGCGGAGACCTCGATGGCGTGGCGCAGCGACGCGTCCGCCCAGGGCCCGGACATGCAGCTGATGTTCATTCATGTGCCCTTCCATCCACCGACGTTGCGGGCGCCGGAGAACAGTTTCACTTTCGGTGTGACGACCGTCCCCGAGAGCCGGGGCTCGGTGCGCATCGCCGACGCCGATCCGGAGACGCCGCCGCTGATCGATCCGAACTACCTCGGCGAGGAGTCGGACGTCCGGCGCATGCTGCACGGCATCGAGGTGGCGCGGGACATCGCGGCCGCGAGCCCCTTCACGGCGTGGCGCTCGCGCGAGGTGCTCGCCGGGGACGACGTCAAGGACGAGGAGGGGCTGCGCGCGTTCCTGGCGCGCGGCACCGGAACGTACTACCACCCCGTGGGCAGCTGCGCGATGGGAGTGGGCCCGGACGCCGTGGTCGCCCCGGATCTGACCGTTCACGGCGTCCAGGGCCTGCGGGTGGTGGACGCGTCGGTCATGCCGACGATCGTCTCCGTCAACACGAACGCGGCGACGATCGCCATCGCGGAGAAGGCCGCCGACCTCATCCGCCAGGCGGCGTAAGCCGGCCATCGCTCCGGGGCCCCTTGTGCGGCCCCCGGAGTGATGGACCGATCCCGCACCGGGGCGCGCCCATGCGGGGTGCGGCCCGCTCGGCGACCCTGGGGGTGTGACACACCAGCCCCCTGCGCCTGATGCGCGGAGCCGACCGCCGACCGGTGCCACGCGCGTCGACTACAGCGGCGCGGTGTACGGCTCGCTGCTCGCCGCCTCCGTGGTGGCCGGTGTCGGCACGCTCGGCTCGTATCCACGGTTGGAACTCGTGCTGCTCCTGCTGTGTACGGGCGTGGTGTTCTGGGCCGCACACGTCTTCTCCCGCCTCTTCGGAGCCCGGATGGCGCAGGAGCCCGGGAGCCGGGAGGAAGTCCGCCGCGTGTGCGCCGACGAGCGGCCCATCCTCGAGGCGGCCGTTCCCCCGGCCGTTGCCGTGGCGATCAGCCCGCTCTTCGGGCTGGGAGTCGAGGGCGCGGCATGGCTGGCGCTCGGTGTCGCGCTGGCGGGGCAGGTCGGCTGGGCGGCCCTGGCCGCCGTCCGCGCCGGCGCCTCACGCCCTCTGATCCTGATCGCCAGTGCGGCCAACCTGCTCCTCGGCATGGTCATCGTGATCTTCAAGGTCGCGCTCCAGCACTGACCCGACAGCCATGAGCGGCTCAGGGCTGCTGCGCGTCCGACGGAGTGTCGGTGTGGAAGTCCAGGTGTCCGTCCGCGACCTCCACGCGGACCCGCTCGCCGGAGGCGAGGCCGCCGTCGAGGAGCATCCGGGACAGCCGGTTGTCGACCTCCCGCTGGATGGTGCGGCGCAGCGGCCGGGCCCCGTACTCGGGCTGGTGGCCGTGGCGCGCCAGCCAGTCGATGGCCTCCGGGGCGAACGCGACGGTGATGCCCTGGGCGTGCAGCCGACGGCGGGTCTCCTCCAGCATCACGTCGGTGATCCGGCGCAGCTGCTCGTCGTCAAGCTGCCGGAAGACGACGATCTCGTCGATGCGGTTGAGGAATTCGGGGCGGAAGTGCTCGCGCAGCGGGCGCAGGACGCGCTCGCGCCGGGCCTGCTCGCCGGTCTCGGCATCCGTGGTGCCGAAGCCGAGCGCGGTGCCACCGATGGCCTCGGAGCCGAGGTTGCTCGTCATCACGACGACGGTGTTGCTGAAGTCGACCGTGCGGCCCTGGGCGTCGGTGAGGCGGCCGTCGTCCAGCACCTGGAGCAGGATGTTGAAGACATCGGGATGGGCCTTCTCGACCTCGTCCAGCAGCAGCAGCGAGTACGGGCGCCGACGCACGGCCTCGGTGAGCTGTCCGGCCTCCTCGTGGCCGACGTACCCGGGCGGGGCGCCGACCAGGCGGCTGACGGTGTGCCGCTCCTGGTACTCGCTCATGTCGAGTCGCACCATCAGCTCCTCGCTGCCGAACAGCGCCTCGGCCAGTGCCCGCGCGAGTTCCGTCTTGCCGACACCGGTGGATCCGAGGAAGAGGAAGCTCCCGGTCGGGCGGCCGGGGTCGGCCAGGCCGGTCCGGGAGCGCAGCACCGCCTCGGCGACGGCGCCGACGGCCTCGTCCTGCCCGATGACGCGCTGGCGCAGGTGTTCCTCCAGGCCGAGCAGCCGGTCCTTCTCCTCCTGGGTGAGGCTGCTGACCGGAATGCCGGTCTGCCGGGACACCACTTCGGCGATGTCCTCGGCGGCGACCTCCAGGCTCTGCCCGTCGTCGGGCTCCGTGCCGTCGCCCGCCTCGATCCGGCCGTTCAGCTCGCCGATGCGGTCGCGCAGTTCGCCGGCCCGCTCGTATTCCTCCGCGGCCACCGCCTGGTCCTTGTCCCTGGTCAGCTGCTCGACCTCCCGCTCCAGCGCCCGCACATCGGTGCCCTTGGTCCGTGAGCGCAAGCGCACGCGGGCACCGGCCTGGTCCATCAGGTCGATGGCCTTGTCGGGCAGGAACCGGTCGGTGAGGTAGCGGTCGGACAGCTCCACGGCGGCGCACAGCGCCTCGTCGGTGAAGCGGACCTGGTGATGGGCCTCGTACCGGTCGCACAGGCCCCGCAGGATCTCCACCGCGTCGGCGGCGGTGGGCTCGGGCACCAGGATGGGCTGGAAACGGCGGGCCAGTGCCGCGTCCTTCTCGATGTGGCGGCGGTATTCCTCCAGCGTGGTGGCACCGATGACATGGAGTTCGCCGCGGGCCAGGGCGGGCTTGAGCATGTTGCTCGCGTCCATGGAGCCGCCCTCGCCGCCGCCCGTGCCCGCGCCGACGACGGTGTGCAGCTCGTCGATGAAGACGATCAGCTGCTCGGAGTGCGTACGGATCTCCTCGATGATGCCGCTCAGCCGCTCCTCGAAGTCACCCCGGTAGCGGGTGCCCGCGACGACGGCGGAGAGGTCCAGGGCGACCACGCGGCGGCCGATCAGGATGTCGGGGACATCGCCTTCGGTGACGCGCTGGGCGAGCCCCTCGACGATGGCCGTCTTGCCGACACCGGCATCGCCGATCAGCACGGGGTTGTTCTTGCCGCGGCGGGACAGCACCTCGACGGTCTGTTCGATCTCCTCGCCGCGGCCGATGACCGGATCGATGCGGCCCTCGTGGGCGAGTTCGGTCAGGTCACGGCTGAACTTGTCCAGGGTGGGCGTGTCCTGCGCCCGGCCCCCGGGCTGCTGCCCGTTCGCGGTGGCCGTCGGCGCCCCCGGTGCGGTCTGCGGTCCCTGCTGGGCCGCCGCGGGATCGAAGTGGAGGGTGTTGAGGATGCGGCCGGCGGCGGAGTCGGGGTTGGCGGCGAGCGCCCCGAGGACGTGCTCGGGGCCGATGTAGGAGGCGCCGGTGGCCCGGGCCAGGTCGTGGGCGTCCAGCAGGGCGCGCTTGACCGCGGGGGTGACGGACAGCCGGTTCTGTGGCGGTCCGTCGCCGCTCGTACGGTCGATCTGGGCGGCCAGCGCGTCGGTGTCGGCCCCCGCCCCCGCCAGCAGCCCCCGGGTCGGCTCCGCGGTCAGCGCCGCGCGCAGCAGGTGCTTGGTGTCCAGGTCGGTGCTGCCGTGCTCGGCTGCGTAGGAGACGGCGTCGGCGACCAGTTGCCGGGCGGGGTCGCTCATCAGACGTCCGATGTCGATCTGCCGGGGACCGCGCGGCCCGCCGCCGAGGAATCGCGCCAGGTATTCCTCGAACGGGTCCGGCCCGAAGCCTCCCGGCCCCATGAAACCGCTGTTCATAGCCTTCCGTTCCGCGATTCCGGCCGAGCGCGTACGAGCCGGGCCGGGCCCGCTGTTCTGGTAGGCGTCATGCTTGCCGGGCGCGGGTGCCCGGGATCGGCACGGCTTACACCTGGCGACCACCTGGAGCCGCCAACGGCGGCGGGGTGCAGAGCGCACCGGCGACGCGTCCGGTGGCGGCGGCATACGCGGGCGCCCCCGAAGGCCGCCGGGTCTCCCGCCAAGGTGCGGAAGCGCTTCCATAACGGTCGTGTTCATGTCAGCATTCATGGGAGCGCTCCCATGGCGCTCCCACACCCCCAAGGAGAGACATGGCTCTCACACCACGACGCGGCCGACGTCGAGTCTCGGTGCTCGGGTTATTGGCCGCCACCGTCATGACGACGGCCGGACTGGCCGGAACCGCCGGAGCCGCGACCGGCCCCGCTCAGGAACGGACGGCTCAGAAGCAGACGGCGACCGGCTCCGCCAAGGCCTCCACGCTGGGCGCACAGGCGGCCCAGTCCGGGCGGTACTTCGGGGCCGCCGTGGCCGCGGGCAAGCTCGGGGACGGAACGTACGCGACCATCCTGAACCGTGAGTTCAACATGGTCACCCCCGAGAACGAGATGAAGTGGGACACCATCGAGCGGTCCCGCGGCTCGTTCAACTTCGCCCCCGCCGACCAGATCGCGAACCACGCCACCTCACGCGGACAGCGCTTACGGGGACACACCCTGGTCTGGCACTCCCAGCTGCCGAGCTGGGTCAGCTCCATCGGCGACGCCACCACCCTGCGCAGCGTGATGAAGAACCACATCACCACCACGATGGCCCACTACAAGGGCAAGATCTACGCCTGGGACGTGGTGAACGAGGCGTTCGCCGACGGTGGCGGCGGCCAGCACCGCCCCTCGGTGTTCCAGAACCTGCTGGGCGACGGCTTCATCGAGGAGGCCTTCCGCGCCGCCCGGTCGGCCGATCCGGCGGCCAAGCTCTGCTACAACGACTACAACATCGAGGACTGGAGCGCCGCGAAGACCCAGGGCGTCTACCGCATGGTGCGCGACTTCAAGGCGCGCGGCGTGCCCATCGACTGCGTCGGCTTCCAGGCCCACTTCGGCACCGGCGGCCCGCCGGCCAGCTTCCAGACCACGCTGTCCAGCTTCGCCGCCCTCGGCGTGGACGTGCAGATCACCGAGCTGGACATCGCGCAGGCGCCGACGGCCGCGTACACGAACACCGTCAGGGCCTGCATGAACGTCTCCCGCTGTACCGGCATCACCGTCTGGGGCATCCGGGACAGCGACTCCTGGCGCGCCGGGGAGAAGCCGCTGCTCTTCGACAACAACGGCAACAAGAAAGCGGCCTACAACGCCACGCTGACCGCGCTGGGCGGCACACCCGCGGCGAAGGCCGCGACCAGGACCACAGCCTCCCCCACCGCCTCGCTGCCCAGCAGCTTCAAGTGGAACTCCAGCGGGATCCTGATGTCCCCGAAGCCGGACGCCACCCACAACATCGCCGGGCTCAAGGACCCGACGGTGGTCTACCACAACGGCAAGTGGCACGTCTTCGCCAGCGTCGCCAGCGCCTCCGGATACAACCTGGTGTACCTGAGCTTCACCGACTGGTCCCAGGCGGCCTCGGCCACCCATCACTACCTGGACCGAACCGCCATCGGCACCGGCTACCGGGCCGCGCCGCAGGTGTTCTACTTCGCGCCGCAGAACAAGTGGTACCTGGTGTACCAGACCGGGAACGCCTCGTACTCGACCAACAGCGACATCAGCAACCCGAACGGCTGGAGCGCACCGAAGAACTTCTACTCCGCCATGCCGGACATCATCAAGCAGAACATCGGCAACGGCTACTGGGTGGACATGTGGGTGATCTGTGACAGCGCCAACTGCTACCTGTTCTCCTCCGACGACAACGGACATCTGTACCGGTCGCAGACGACCCTGGCCCAGTTCCCGAACGGCTTCACCAACACCGTCATCGCGGCCCAGGACCCCAACAAATACGCTCTGTTCGAAGCGAGCAACATCTACAAGGTGCAGGGCAGCAACCAGTATCTGCTGATCGTCGAGGCGATCGGATCGGACGGCAAGCGCTACTTCCGGTCCTGGACCTCCGGCAGCATCGCGGGCTCCTGGACACCGCTGGCCGCCTCCGAGGCCAACCCCTTCGCCCGGGCCAACAACACCGCCTTCCCTGCGGGCGCCTGGACCAAGGACATCAGCCACGGCGAGCTGATCCGCGCCGGAAACGACCAGACCCTCACCATCAACCCGTGCAAGCTCCAGTACCTCTACCAGGGCATGAACCCGAACGCCGGCGGCGACTACAACACCCTGCCGTGGCGCCTCGGCCTCCTCACCCAGACCAACTCCGCCTGCTGAGCCCCCGAGATGCCGAAGCCCTCGGCCGACTCGATGAGCCGGCCGAGGGCAGAGGGCGGGTTCAGCCGGGGGTGACGGTGTAGGTGAAGGACTGGGACGAGTCGGTGCCGCCCGCGCTGGTGAGGGTGACGGTGACGGTGCCCGTGCCGCCCGGGGAGTAGGCGATGATGGTGTTGTCATCGATGATGTTGAAGGACGTCGAGTCGGGGCCGTACGAGATGTCCGTGACGTCACTGAGGTTGGTGCCGGTGATGGTGGAGGCCGTGCCCCCGTAGTCCGGTCCGGCCGTCGGGTCCATGCTGGTCACCGTGGGATCCCCGACGTAGGTGTAGGTGAACCCGTTGGTGGTGCCGCCCACGGTGGTGACGCTGACCCCGACGGTCTGGGGGGTGGTCACGGTCGGCACCGTGACGTTCAGCGTGCCGTCGTTCACGACTGTGGGAACCGCGGTGTTGGAGCCGAAGGCCATCGACGTGGCGGTGTACAGGTTCGCACCGGTGAGAGTGGTGGTACCGCCGCTGAGCGGTCCCGCGGTGTTGCTGAGACTGAACTTGTGCGGGGCCGGGATGTAGTAGTACCAGACCGGAGCCGATGAACCGCCCGGCGTGGTCACGACGACCTGGACGGCGGAGCTGTTCGAGGGTGCGACAGCGGTGATCTGGGTGGGGCTGTCGACCACGAAACTGGCCGATTTGATTCCGAACTTCACGCTGGTGGCGCCCGTGAAGCCGGTTCCGGTGATGACGACCTGGTTGCCGCCGGAGGTGGGTCCCTGGTTCGGATTGAGAGTGGGCACGATGCCTTCTCCTCGCCTTGAGTGATTTCTTCTCCGGAAAGGGACGACCCCCGCATGCAGGAGTGCGGCTGGGCCTATGGGCATCGGCACGACGCGCGTGACTGATTTCCTGACAGGGCATTCCCTTGCACAAGAATTGGATCAGGCACTCCACGAAAGAGGGAGGGCGCACATGAGGCACTCACTACTAATGCGATGATGTGAATTGACGCTCCCATGCCGAATGTGCGCCGGAGTGCCCCCGGTTGACCTCTTCTGCTGTTTCGCAGGATCCCGGCCGATGGGATGCTCCATGGAGCACAGTGAATCGACTCCTGAACCTGGGGCGCCCGGTGACGAATTCCGGGGGCCTGACATCATCGCTCTGACTCGTCGAATTCGGGAGTTCGGTCGAGAGGAGCCCGCATGGCCACCGCGTCCGCCCCGGACACCATCCCCGTGGGCTCGGCACCCCACTCCATCGCCATACGGCCCGACGGATCGCGCGCCTATGTGAGCAACTCCGGTGCCGGCACTTTGAGTGTGATCGACACGGCCGTCGGCGTCGTCACCGCCACCATCGGCGTGGGTGCCGGACCATGGGGCGCGACGGTCACCCCCGACGGCCAGTTCGTCTGCGTCACCGAGCCGGGCTCGGGAACGGTCGGCTTCGTCAGCACCACCACCAACGCGCTCATCGGCACCGTCAGTGGCCTGACCGTGCCGCGTGGGCTGGCCGTCACGCCCGACGGGACCCGCCTGTACGTCGCCAACTCCGGTGCCAATACGGTGAGCGTCATCAGTACGGCCACCAGAGCCATCACCGGCACCATCACCGTGGGGAACGGCCCCCAGAGCATCGCGATCCGCCCGGACGGGCTGCGCGCGTACGTCTCCCATTCCGCCGGCGGCACCGTAAGCGTGATCAACACGCTCAGCAACACCGTCACGGCCACCGTGCCGGGGTTCAACGTGCCTCTGGGCGTGGCCGTCGCCCCCGACGGGGCCCGGCTGTACGTGGCGAACTCCGGCGGCACTGCCGTCAGCATCGTCAGCACGACCGACAACTCCGTCATCGGCACCATCACCGTCGCGACCAGCCCTGCCTATGTGGCCGTCTCCCCGGACGGGACACTCGTCTACGCCACCATGACCGGCTCGGACTCACTGACGGTGATCAACGCGAGCACCAACACCGTTACCCACACGCTCTCGGGGTTCGCCACGCCCCACGAGGTGACGACCACCCCGGACGGCGGCTACCTCTATGTCGCCAACTACGGCGATGGCACGGTTGGCGTCCTGAGAAGGCCGGCCGCCATCTCCCCCAATCAGGGCCCCCCGGGCGGCGGCACGGCGGTCACCATCACCGGCCGGGGCTTCCTCGGGACGACCAGCGTCCTCTTCGGTAATCGGCCTGCCAAAAGCTTCGCCGTTCTGAGCGACACCACATTGACCGCCGTCACCCCTTCCCTCAGCAGAACCGGCGCCAAGGCCGTACCGGTCACCGTGACCGCCAGTGGCGGAACGGCCATCATCGGCCACTTCTACTACCAGCTGCTGCCTGTCATCGACGAGATCTCGTCACCTTCCGGACCTACGACCGGCGGGAACGTCCTCACACTCACGGGCAGGCGGCTCACCGGCGTCAAGTACGTGCGGTTCGGCAACGTCACGGCCGCAGCCACCGTCCTGTCGGACACCCGGCTCACCGTCACCGTTCCGCCATCGGTCCTCGCCCACAGCGTCCCCGTCTACGTCACCAACAGGGGAGGCGTCTCCAACAGCCTCTCCTACACCTACGTCAGCACCGCCGCGATCACCAGCATCAGCCCGGTCTCGGGACCGTCGGCCGGAAGCCGTATCGTCAACATCAACGGCACCTCACTGTCCCAGGTCAACAGCGTGACCTTCGGGGGCGTCCCGGCCCTCTCCTTCAAGGTCATGTCCGCCATCAAGGTCCAATCCATCACGCCGCCGCACGCCCCCGGCCCCGTGGCCGTCGTCGTGACCACCTCCACCGGCGCCACCGCCACCGCTCCCCAGCCGTACACCTACATCTGAGGACGGCCGGTCAGCCCAGGAAGCTCAGCCGGACCTTGCGGTGGGGGTTGTCCCGGTTGGTGTCGACCAGGCACACCGACTGCCACGTGCCGAGCGCCAGGCTGCCGCCGACGACCGGGAGGGTGGCGTGGGGCGGGACGATGGCCGGGAGGACGTGGTCGCGGCCGTGGCCCGGGGAGCCGTGGCGGTGGCGCCAGCGGTCGTCGGCGGGGAGGAGGTCACGGAGGGCGGCGAGGAGGTCGGTGTCGCTGCCCGCGCCCGTCTCCAGAATCGCGATACCGGCAGTCGCGTGCGGGACGAACACATTGAGCAGGCCGTCGGCGCCCTGCGCCACCTCGCGCAGGTACGCCTCGCAGTCGGCGGTGAGGTCGGCGACGGTCTCGGTGGTGCCGGTGGTGATGTCGAGCGTGTGGGTGCGGAAAGTAGCCATGACTCCATCCTCGTACGTGCTCCGTTAAAACTCCCGCAACAAAGGTCCGAGGGGCAAGACGGCGTTGACCCCGGTCGGACCCGCTGGCTAGCTTCAGGGGCATGTCTACGTCAGCCCTGCTCACCACGCGCGGTCACATCGACCTGCTGCGGGTGGCGTCCGCCACGTGTCCTGGCGCCTGCTGACCTTCTCTCACCCCTCCCTCCTTTTCGTTTTCGTCGCACCGCGCTGACCGCCGTCCCATGCTGACCGTCGTGCCGTGCGGGCGCCGAGGCGTACCCCTTTTCTGGAGTCCCCGTGTCCCCGGTTCTTCTCGAACCGGTCGTGCCGCTGTCCGCGCGCCGTCGCTCCGTACCCCGCTGGCTGCGCCGCACGACCGGTCCCCTCTTCCTGCTGCTGCTCTGGCAGGTGTGCAGTGCGACTGGCGTACTGCCCTCCGACATGCTCGCCTCGCCCGGCACCATCGCCGGTACCGCCTCCGGCATGGTCCAGGACGGCACACTGCCGCACGCCATGCTGGTGTCGGTGCAGCGGGTGCTGAACGGGCTGGTGATCGGCGGGATCGTCGGGGTTGCCCTGGCGCTGATCTCCGGGCTGTCGCGGCTCGGCGAGGACCTGGTCGACGCGAGCGTGCAGATGTTCCGCACCATCCCGTGGGTCGGGATGATCCCGCTGTTCATCATCTGGATGGGCATCGGCGAGGCCCCCAAGATCGCGCTGATCGCGCTCGGTGTCACCTTCCATCTCTATCTGAACGTGTACGCGGGCATCCGCGGTGTGGACGCGCAGCTCATCGAGGCCGGGAACTCGCTCGGGCTCGGGCGCTGGGCGCTGATCCGCCATGTGGTGCTGCCGGGCGCGCTGCCCGGGGCCATGACCGGGCTGCGGTACTCGCTGGCCACCGCCTGGCTGGCGCTGGTCTTCGGCGAGACGATCAACGCGGACGACGGAATCGGCTTCCTGCTCAACCGTGCGCGTGAGTTCTTCCAGACCGATGTGATCGTGGTCTGCCTGATCGTCTACGCCGCCCTCGGCCTGCTCGCCGATTTCATCGTCCGCACTCTGGAGAGGCTGCTGCTGCAATGGCGACCGACCTTCACCGGCAAGTGAACCTCCTCGCGAAGGACACCACGAAGGAAACGACGGACGACGCGGCGGTACGGGTCGACTCGCTCACCCGGTCCTTCGACGGCCGCGCCGTCATCGACAACCTCGAACTGACCATTCCGCGCGGCGAGTTCGTGGCGCTGCTCGGCCGCAGCGGCTGCGGCAAGTCGACGCTGCTGCGCGTACTGGCCGGGCTCGACCGGGAAATCACCGGCGAGGTGCTGGTCCCGCAGCGCAAGGCCGTCGCCTTCCAGGCGCCGCGCCTGATGCCGTGGAAGAAGGTGTGGCGCAATGTGCTGCTCGGCCTTCCCGGCCGCCCCGGGCGGGAGGTCGCCGAGAAGGCGCTGGAGGAGGTCGGGCTCGGCCACCGTACCGACGCCTGGCCCAAGACGCTGTCCGGTGGCGAGGCCCAGCGCGCCTCGCTCGCCCGGGCGCTGGTGCGCGAACCCGATCTGCTGCTGCTCGACGAGCCGTTCGGCGCGCTGGACGCGCTCACCCGGATCACCGCGCAGCGGCTGGTCGCCGAGTTGTGGCAGAGCCGCGGCTGCGCGGTGCTGCTGGTGACGCACGACGTCGAGGAGGCGCTGCTGCTCGCCGACCGCGTGCTGGTGATGGACGGCGGCGTCATCGCGCATGAGGTCCGGGTGGACCGTGACCGCCCGCGCGCCATCGCCGACCCCTCCATCGCGGCTCTGCGCGCCCAACTGCTGGACCGGCTGGGTGTGGAGGCACCCGAAGCCGCCGAGGTCGAGAAGGTCGCGTAGCCACATCTCCCCCTCCCCCTCTTGTACGACCCTCACGAACGGAATCCCGCTGCCATGAGACGGCGACTCGCCCCTGCCCTGCTCATCTCCCTCGTCCTGCCGCTGTCCGCATGCGTCAGCTCGAACTCGAACAACGCCTCGTCCGGCGCGGCCGGTAACACCGACGGCAAGGGCGATGTGACCCTGAACGTCGGCGATCAGAAGGGCAATGACGAGGCGGTGCTGCGTGCCGCCGGTGAACTGAAGAACCTTCCCTACAAGATCAAGTGGTCGACGTTCACCTCCGGTCCGCCGATCCTGGAGGCCGTGAGCGCCAAGGCCGTGGACATCGGCGGCGTCGGCAACACCCCGCCCGTCGTCGCCGCAGCCGCCAAGTCCAAGATCAAGATCGTGGGCGCCAAGCACGGCACGACCGACGGCGAGGCGATCGTGGTGAAGAAGGGCTCGCCGCTGAAGAAGACCGCCGACCTCAAGGGCAAGAGGGTCGCGGTCGCGCAGGGCAGCTCGGCCCACTTCCAGCTCGTCGCCTCGCTCCGGAAGGCCGGGCTCTCGATCAAGGACGTCAAGGTCAGCTTCCTCCAGCCCGCCGACGCCCTGGCGGCCTTCAAGGGCGGCAAGGTGGACGCCTGGGCCATCTGGGACCCGTACACCGCACAGGCTGAGCACCAGGCGGACGCACGGGTGATCACCACCGGCAAAGGGGTGACCAACGGCCTCAACTTCCAGGTCGCCAACCCCACCTCCCTCGACGACAAGAAGAAGACGAAGGTCATCAAGGACTACCTGGAGCGGCTGCGGCGCGCCCAGAACTGGGTGTACAAGCACCCCGAGGCATGGGCCAAGGTGTGGGGCAAGGAGACCGGGCTCCCGTACGACGTGGCGCTGGACTCCGTGAAGCGCACCAACGGCACCCGGGTGTACACCGCCGTCGACAAGCCCGCCATCGCCTCCGAGCAGGAGATCGCGGACACCTTCGCCAAGCTGAAGCTCACCCCGCGTCGCTTCAACTTCTCCGACTACGTGGACACCCGCTTCAACGGCGGACTGCCGCCGTCCAGCACCGCGCCCCGCACCTTCGGGAAGGGCTCGTGATGTCCGTCCACCTGCACTGGTTCCTGCCGACGGGCGGCGACGGGCGCACCCTGGTCGACCGGCACGCCTACACCGGCGGTGACCGCTCGCGCATCACCCCGGTGAGCGGTGTCCGGACGCCCGACATCGACTACCTCGCGCAGATCGCCAAGGCCGCCGAGCACCTGGGGTTCGAGGCGGTGCTGACCCCGACCGGCACGTGGTGCGAGGACGCGTGGCTGACGACGGCGGCGCTCGCCCAGCACACCGAACGGCTGAAGTTCCTGGTGGCCTTCCGCCCGGGGCTGATCTCACCGGTGCTGGCGGCGCAGATGGCCGCGACGTACCAGCGGGTCACCCGCGGGCGGCTGCTGCTCAACATCGTCACCGGCGGTGACTCCACCGAGCAGCGGCGCTTCGGCGACCATCTCGACCACGACCAGCGGTACGCGCGCACGGCAGAGTTCCTGGAGGTCGTACGGGGTGTGTGGGATGGCAAAGCCTACGACTTCGACGGTGAGCACTACCGGATCGCGGGCGGGCTGACCGCGGTGCCGCCCGACCCGCTGCCGCAGATCTTCTTCGGCGGCTCGTCCCCGGCCGCCGGGCCGGTCGCCGCCCGGCACACGGACGTCTATCTGACCTGGGGCGAACCGCCCGCCCAGGTCAAGGAGAAGATCGACTGGATCCGAGGTCTGGCGGAACGGGAGGGCCGGGAGGTCCGTTTCGGCATCCGCCTGCACACCATCGCCCGCGACTCCTCACGCGAGGCATGGGCCGTCGCCGACCGGCTGCTGGACGACCTCGACCCGGAGGCGATCGCCGGGGCCCAACAGGCGCTCGGGCGCAGCGAGTCCGTGGGGCAGCAGCGGATGCTGGCCCTGCACGGCGGCTCGCGCGACCAGCTGGAGATCTCGCCCAACCTGTGGGCGGGGGTCGGGCTGGTGCGCGGCGGCGCGGGGACGGCGCTGGTCGGCAGCCATGCGGAGATCGCCGACCGGATCGAGGAGTACCACGCCCTGGGCATCGAGCACTTCGTGCTGTCGGGCTACCCGCACCTGGAGGAGGCGTACTGGTTCGGCGAGGGCGTGACGCCGGAACTGGCTTCGCGCGGTCTGGTGGCGGACACCCCGACCGCGGGCGGCGCGCCGCTGCTGGTCGCCGGGGGCCGGTAGGCCCGTACGTACGTCCGCGGTCGGGCCCGCCGTTGTGGTCAGGGCCCGCCGTCGACGAACAGCAGCCTGCGGTCCAGGGCGTCCTTACGGATCTCCAGCGCCTCGGCGTACTCGGGGGACGCGTACCAGCGGCGGGCCTCGGCCATGGAGGGGAACTCGAGGATCACCATCCGCCGCTCGTCCGGCCACTCCCCCTCCACCGCGTCCGGATGGCGGCCCCGGGCGAGATAGCGGCCGCCGTAGCGGGCGATCGACTCAGCCGCCAGCTCGCGGTAGGTGGCGGCGCGCGACTCGTCGAGCACCTCGACCTCGGAAATGACATACGCAGGCATTCCGCCCCCGTGTCTCTCGCCGGACAGTTTTCCTGGAAGGTACCACCGGCCCGGCCTAGGGGATCGAGCGTGCGTTGGCCCGCAGCGTGTCCAGGTCCCGTCGGACCGCTTCGTACGCGGCCTTGTTCCGGTCGATGTCGGCCCGCTGACGCTTCGCCATCACGGACCACCACACCCCGAGGGTGTTGTGCTTCCGCTTGCACTCGATGTCCGCGACGGCAGTGCCGACTTCCCGCTCGGTGTGTGTGGTGTTGCCGTCGCGGCGCGTGCCCCAGGCCTTGTCCTTCCGAGCGGCCTCCGGGTTCCCGTACCGCTTGAACCCCTTGTCCACGACACAGTCCGACCAGGTCGCGAACGCCTTCCGCAGGCGCGGGTCCTTGGCCACCGCCGCCTCCAACCGCTGCTCGCGACGGCTGGGGTACGCCCACATGTGGGTGGTGTCCGCGACGCCCTTGAGCAGCTGCCGGTCCCCCTGTCCGGCGCAGCCGCCCTTCGGGGCGCGGGAGCCGGACAGGCCGTACAGGGCCGCGAACTCCTTGTCCGTCATGGCGCGGCCCTTCGGCCCGGCCCCGCCCAACGGGCTTGCCTTCGGCGCCCAGCCGTACCCCCACCGCTTCGCCCGGTCGAGGTCGAGCGGCCCCAACGGCGTCTCGCTCGCGCGGAGCGTCAGGAGCGACGACCCCGACGGCCCGGAACTCTTCGGGGGTTTCGGGTCCAGGGGGAAGTCGGCGAAGCCGAGGCCCACCATGCAGCGCTGTGCGAGGCGATCCCGCGCCGTGTCGAACTCCTTGGTGGCCCGCTTGCCGAGCTTGTACCGGTCGATGGGCAGCGTCGGCAGGTCGTCCGCCTCCTTGACCTCGGGCACCTTTCCACCTCCGGATGGTGAGGAACCGGAGCCGCAGCCCGCCACGACCGCCATCAGCAGCAGTGGGGCGACGTGCCACCACACCCGATTCGGCCTCAAGGCCCTCCCCCGTTCCTCCGTCAGCAGAGGTTGGACCTTACCGCGCTGACGAACGCGGTCCACGCGCCGGCCGGGACCACCAGGGCAGGGCCGGTCTTGTCCTTGGAGTCACGGATACCGACCTCGGTGGTGCGGGTGAGGTGGGCGATCTCCACGCAGCCGGTGCCGTTCGCTTCGCTGTAGGAGGATTTGAACCAGGCCGCCTCGGGTGCGACGTTGGTTGCTATGCCGTGGGTCATGTCAGATCTCCCGTGCTAGTCGTTGCAGGAACGCCGGTGTCTCGCCAGGCGCGAGAGCGGCGGCCCGCAGGTTTTCGAACCTGCGTGAGAAGGACCAGATCGTCGTTTCCTTGTCGCTGATGTCGGATCCGTCGACGGCGTCGCTCTGCACCACCGACGGCAGCGGGGCGCCGAACTCCCACAGGTTGAAGTTCGTGTGAGGCCGATAGGCGGGTGTGGCCATCGGAATGATCTGGACCGTCACATTGTCGAGCCGCAGCAGGGTCTGGATCTCCTCGTATTGCTCGCGCATCACTTCGGGGCTGCCGACCACGCGTCGCAGCGAGGCTTCGTCCTGGATGACCCAGAGTTCCATGGGGTTGTCCCTGCGCGTCAGGGCTTTCTTCCGTTCCATGCGGATCTGGATGTGCCGTTCGACGAACTCGGTCGTGGTCTCTTCGACCGGCTTGGCGGCCTGGAACAGCTCCCTCGCGTAGCGATCGGTTTGCAGCAAGCCGAAGACCACGTTCGGCTGCCACGTCCGGCTGGTGCGGGCGCCGCTCTCCAAACCGATGTGCATCCCCATGCCGGACGGAAGCACACTTCGGTAGACGGACCACCAGCCCCGGTTGAGGGAATCGCGGTGGATCTGCATGAGGAAGTCGATGTCTTCCTCGTCCTCGACGCCGTACCGGTCCAGGAGGGCCTTCAGGTCCGCGGCCTTGGGCAGGGCAGAGAGCCCGTTCTCGACGCGGAACAGCTTCGTGGTGGAAAACGTCAACCCGTCCACCGCCTCCGCGAGGGTGAATCCGGCCTTGTCCCTCAACCGCTTGAGTTCCCAGCCGAGTTGCATGCGACGGACCGTCGGTCCTGTTGGTGCTGCCACGAGTATGCCTTCCGTCGGGTCGAGCCTGCCATGCCGTGATGCGGGTCCCGAGTCTGGCAGCGGCAGACCAGCGCATCAGGCCAATTGCCCACTCGGTCACATATGCCATCTGAAGCGGAAATTAGCTGTCATCTTGCGCGTCAGCTTCCGCGCGCTCGAAGCTGTTTCCGCCATCACGTCCCCATCCCACGGAGCCGCCCCATGCCATCCCCACGCCCCCGCCTCCTGCCCTGGCCCGCGGAGAACGGCAAGCCCTGCTACTTCGTCAGCGACGACTCCGGCGCGGGCTACATCTCACGGCTGGCCGACGAGATGGAGACCGTGCAGCTCCGTACCGGGGCCGAGCTGCTGGCGCATGCGCGCCCGCTCCTCCAGGACCGCAAGGCGCACGCCGGTGAGCTGCGCTTCGTGGGGCATCGGCTCGCCGAGGCGCTGCATGACGCGCTGCGGGTGGCCGAGAGCCGGGGCATGCGGCTGGAGGACCGGGAAGAACCGGCGCCGGAGCCGAGTTAGTAGAAGCATGAACAACGTGGACGTCGTGGTCGTGGGCGCCGGGCAGGCGGGGCTGTCCGGGGCGTATCACCTGCGGCGGGCGGGATACGAGCCGGGCACCGGATTCGTGGTGCTCGACCACTCCCCCGCCCCCGGCGGGGCGTGGCAGTTCCGGTGGCCGTCGCTGACGTACGGCAAGGTGCACGGGATGTACGACCTGCCCGGTATGCGGCTGACCAGCGACGATGCCGATCCCGAGCGGCCGTCGTCCGAGGTGGTCCCGGCGTACTTCGCACGTTACGAGCGCGCCTTCGACCTGCGGGTCGTCCGTCCTGTGCACGTCACCGCCGTACGGGAGGATGACGGCAGGCTACGGGTCGAGACCTCGGCCGGTACGTGGTCCGCCCGCGCGCTGATCAACGCGACCGGCACCTGGGACCGCCCCTTCTGGCCGCGCTACCCGGGGCAGGAGACCTTCCGGGGGCGGCAGTTGCACACCGCGCAGTACCCGGGTCCGGAGGCGTTCGCCGGGCAGCGGGTGATCGTGGTCGGGGGCGGGACGTCCGGGGTGCAGCATCTGCTGGAGATCGCCGAGGTGGCGGCCTCGACCACCTGGGTCACCCGCCGCCCGCCGGTCTTCCGCAGCGGGCCGTTCGGCGAGGACCAGGGGCGGGCCGCGGTGTCGCTGGTGGAGGAGCGGGTACGGCGGGGGCTGCCGCCGCAGAGCGTGGTGTCGGTGACCGGGCTGCCCATGACGGAGGCGATGGAGCGGGCCCGGGCGCGGGGCGTGCTGGACCGGCTGCCGATGTTCGACCGGATCACCACGTCCGGGGTGAGCTGGGCGGACGGCCGCGCGGTGGCGGCGGACGTCATCCTCTGGGCCACCGGTTTCCGCGCCGCGATCGACCACCTCGCCCCGCTGCGGCTGCGCGAGCCGGGCGGCGGGATCGCCGTCGAGGGGACCCGGGCGGTCCGGGATCCGCGGGTGCACCTGGTCGGCTACGGCCCGTCCGCGAGCACGGTCGGGGCGAACCGGGCGGGCCGGGCCGCGGTGCGCGAGATCCGGGCCCTGCTGGACGCGGCTCCTGCCCCGGCTGGCGTCTGACGGTCCGGCCCGGGAACAGTCCGCGGGCTCACACGCCCGGCTTCGCCCCCAGCGTCGAGTCCCGCACGACCAGTTCCGGCTGGAGGACGATCCGCTGGTGGCGGTGGGCTTCGGCGTCCTCGCCGGTCTCCTCGATCAGCAGCTCCGCCGCCGTACGCCCCATCCGGAACGCGGGCTGGCGCACCGAGGTCAGCGGCACCGCAGCGGCCGCCGCGAACTCGATGTCGTCGTAACCCACCAGCGCCACCTCGCCCGGCACCGACACCCCCGCCGCGAAGAGCGCCTGGAGGACGCCCAGCGCCAGCAGGTCGTTCGCGCAGAACACCGCGGTCGGCCGGGGTGAGATGCCCAGTAGCCGGGCACCGGCGTCGCGGCCCGCCGCCACGTCCAGCCGCGCCGCCTCGATGTGCAGCAGCGCCTCCGGCGGCAGGCCCTCGTCGGCGAGCGCGGCGAGCGCCCCGGCGCGGCGGTCCTGGCACTGCGGCAGCTGCATCGGGCCGCTGACGTACACCAGCCCGCGGTGTCCCTGGGCGAGCAGATGGCGGACGGCGAGCGCGCCGCCCTCGATGTCGTCCACCGACACCGAGCAGCCCTCGGCGCTGGGCACCTCGCGGTCGACCAGGACGAAGGGGATGTCGTGGCGGCGGAAGTTCTCCAGGTTGCCGCCGGTGGCGTCGGCGGGGGTCACCAGGACGCCGCGCACCCGGTGCTCGGCGAAGAGGCCCAGGTAGTCGGCCTCCTCGTCGGGGCTCTGCGCGCTGTTGCACACCATGACGCCGAGGCCCGCGTCCCGGGCGGCGCGCTCGGCGCCGCTGGCCACGTCCACGAAGAAGGGGTTCGCCATGTCGAGCACCAGCAGCGAGATGATCCGGCTGCGTCCGGCGCGCAGCTGGCGCGCGGATTCGCTGCGTACGTAGCCGAGCCGCTCGATCGCGGCCTGCACCCGGTCACGGGTGGCCTCGGCGACCATCTCCGGTCGGTTGATCACGTTCGAGACGGTGCCGACGGACACTCCCGCCTGCCGCGCGACGTCCTTGATCCCCACCATGCGTCCCACGACCTCGGCCTCCGCCTTCCCGCGACCCACCTCGGCCGCGGGACCCATGCTATGGCGTGCGCGGAGGGGATGGGTGCATGCCCCGGATACGCCGGAAACCCGCCGCGGGATGATCTTGTGCGAGCTGCACCAGCCCTTGCTGCGGGCGCCCCGGCATGCGGCGGTCACCCGGTACGGGCGGCCAGTTCGCCGATCGCGTGGCGGATCGCGGTGAGGAAGGTCTGGATCAGGGGATGCTCCCCGGCTCCGGCGCGTACGGTCGCGTGCACGGTGCGGGTGTGGCCCGCTGAGCCGACGAGGAGGAGACCGGGGGTCCGATCGAACCACAGCATGTCGGGCAGGAAGGCCACCGCGTGGCCCTCCTCGACCAGCCGTGCGTGGACCAGCATGTCCGCGGACACGTAGACGACGTCCGGCTCGAACCCGGCGGCGTGACACATGCCGGTCGCCCATGCCCGGGCGGGCGTGCCGGCGGGTTCCATCACCCAGGGGCGCTCGGCCAGATCAGCGAGCGACACCACGGGTGCGGGGGTGGCCAGCCGCATGGGGTCCTCGCACAGCGGGTGGTGCTCGAACTCGGAGGCGCGGGCCGGGCGCGCGTGCCCGGGGAACGTCTCGTCGATCACGAGGTCGAAGTCCCGGGTGAGCAGACCCGGCAGCGAGGTGTCGGGCTCGGCCTGTGTGGCCTCCACCCTTATCCGGGGATGGTTCTCCCGCAGCCAGGTCAACGCGACGGGCACCAGTGCGAGCATCGCGGTCTGGAAGGCCGCAACCTTGATCGTCCCGGATGTCTCCCGCAGCGAGGCCGCGATCTCCGCCTCGGCGCGCTCCAGCTCCCGCAGCGCCTTCTCCGTGCGGGCGACGAGGATTTCCGCCTGCGGCGTCAGCCGGACCCCCCTGCCTTCCCGCTCCAGCAGCGGTGCGCCGACCTCGGACTCCAGCAGCGTCAGCTGCTGGGAGACAGCCGAGGGGCTGTAGGACATGGCCGAGGCGACAGCGGCCAGCGTGCCACGGTGCTTCAGTTCCCGCAGCACCACCAGGCGGCGCAGATTGTGCACAGCCCTCACTCCATCCATCAATTTTTACGGCCTGTCTCCTCCAGAAACGTTCACTTTACTGAAGGGAGGTGCTTTGGAAACGTGAAGGCAGAGCAGCACCGCACAGATGGGAAACGGGCATGGACATCGAAGCGCTCCGCCAGGACACCCCGGGCACCGCGAACCGGATTCACCTCAACAACGCGGGCGCGGGCCTGCTGTCGCGGCAGACGCTCAAGGCCGTGATCTCCCACCTGGAGCTGGAGGCCGCGATCGGCGGCTACGAGGCAGCGGACCAGGAACGGGACCGCATCGACGCCACCCACGGGCACATCGCCCGACTGGTGGGCGGCCGGGCGGACGAGATCGCGCTGTTCGACAACTCCACCCACGCCTGGAACGCCGCGTTCTACTCCATGACGTTCAAGCCGGGCGACCGCATCCTCACAGGCCGGGCCGAGTACGGCAGCAGCGTCCTCGCCTATTTGCAGACGGCCCGGCGCACCGGAGCCGAGGTCGTCGTCGTCCCCAACGACGAGTCCGGCCAGCTCGACACCACGGCCCTCGCGAACCTCATCGACGACCGCACCAAGCTGGTGGGCATCGCCCACGTCCCCACCAGCGGCGGCCTGGTCAACCCGGCCGCCGAGATCGGACGCGTCACCCGCGCCGCCGGCGTTCCCTTCCTTCTCGACGCCACCCAGTCCGTCGGCCAGTTCCCCGTGGACGTCGCGGAGCTCGGCTGCGACATGCTCACTGCCACCGGCCGCAAATTCCTGCGCGGCCCGCGCGGCACGGGCTTCCTCTGGGTGCGCCCCGAGGCACACGCATACCTGGAGCCGCACGTGACCGACGTCGCCGCTGCCACCTGGGACGGCAAACGCAGCTTCACCTGGAAGGACGGCGCGCGGCGTTTCGAGACATGGGAGGTCGGCTACTCCAACGTTCTGGGGCTGAGCGCCGCCGTCCAGCAGGCCCTGGACCTCGGCATGGACGAGATCGGCCGACGCACCTTCGAGCTCGGCGCCCGTCTGCGCGACCAGTTGGACGCCGTTCCCGGCATCACCACCCACGACCTCGGCCGGCAGCGGTGCGCGATCGTCACCTGCGAGGTCGGCACCATGGCGACGGCCGATGTCGCCGCCGCCCTCGCCGGGCGCGGCATCAACGTCAGCACCACCGACCCGGCGCAGACCCAGTTCGACACCGAGGACCGGGACGTCCACCCGCTGGTACGGCTCTCGCCGCACTACTACAACACCGAGGCCGAGATCGACCGCGCCGTCGAGGTCCTCACCGAACTCGCCGCGGCCCGCTAGCCACGGGTCAGGCTCGATCCGCGGACGACGAGTTCGGGCCGCAGCACGATCCGCCGGTGGCGGTGGGCGTCGGCCTCGTCGCCGGTCTCCTCGATCAGCAGCTCGGCCGCCGTACGCCCCATCCGGAACGCGGGGCGGCGCACCGAGGTCAGCGGCACCGCAGCGGCCGCCGCGAACTCGATGTCGTCGTAACCCACCAGCGCCACCTCGCCCGGCACCGACACCCCCGCCGCGTACAGCGCCTGCAACACCCCCAGCGCCAGCAGGTCGTTCGCGCAGAACACCGCCGTCGGACGCGGTGCCATGCCCAGCAGCCGCGCCCCCGCGTCCCGGCCGCCCGCCACGTCCAGCCGCTCCACCTCCACGTGGCGCAGCGCGGCCTCGGCGACCCCTCCCTCCCGCAGAGCGGTCAGCGCGCCGGCGCGGCGGTCGCGGCACTGGGCGAGGTGCATCGGGCCGCTGACGTACGCCAGCGCGCGATGCCCCTGGCCGAGGAGGTGGCGGGCGGCGAGCGTGCCGCCCTCGATGTCGTCGACCGACACCGAGCAGCCCTCGGCGCTGGGCACCTCGCGGTCGACGTAGACGAACGGAATGCCGTGCCGCCGGAAGGACTCCAGGTTGCGGCCGGTGGTGTCGGCGGGGGTGACGAGGACGCCGCGTACCCGCTGCTCGGTGAAGAGCCCCAGGTAGTCGGCCTCCTCCTGGGCGCTCTGCGCGCTGTTGCACACCATCACCCCGAGGCCCGCCTCGCGCGCCGCGCGCTCGGCGCCGCCCGCCACGTCCACGAAGAAGGGGTTCGCCATGTCGAGCACCAGCAGCCCGACGATGCGGCTGTGGCCCGCGCGCAGCTGGCGCGCCGACTCGCTGCGTACGTACCCCAGCCGCTCGATGGTGGACAGCACCCGGGCCCGGGTCCGCTCGGACACCGAGTCCGGGCGGTTGATGACGTTGGAGACCGTGCCGACCGAGACCCCGGCGGCCTTCGCCACCTCCTTGATGCCGACGCCGTGGGCGCTCAAGTCCCCTAGCCCGGCAGTCGGAAGTCGATGACGCGGAGGGCCGAGGGCGTGGTGCCGCTCGACTTCCGCTGGTACATGAACGACAGCACGCCGTCCTGGGCGAGTCGGGTGTCGTCGACGACGACCTCGCCGAAGGCGTTCAGCCCGCTGCCGTCGAAGAGCGTCTTCCAGTCGGTGTATCCGGACGCGCTGGACGCGGCGACGATGCGGCCGTACGGCATGACGGCGTAGGCGTTGTCGTATGTGTCGAAGGCCAGGTGGGTGCGCTGGCTGGAGTTGAGCGCGACCGGGATCTCGGTCTTCTTCCAGGCGCCCGCGGCGTTCTTGAAGAGGTGGAAGGCGCGGCCGTCTCTGGTCCGGTCGGCCACGTAGTCGGTGGTGCACTGGCCGAAGCGGCCGGGGACGTAGCTGATGACGGCGTGGGGGCGCCCGGCGGAGTCGGTGGCCTGGCTCTCCTGGTTCATCAGCGAGTGGTCGGGGCCCAGCGGATCGACGACGGTGCCGGTGTCGTTCACGGTCACCTTGTCGGCGCCGCCGGTGGTGCCGACCACGGTGCCCGCCGCGTTGCGCCAGGTGCGGCCGCGGTCGGTGCTGTAGACGTAGCCGGTGTCGTGGTTGGTGAGGCCACCGGCGTTGCACATCACCGCGGTGTTCTGCTCGCGCCAGGTGTAGAAGGCGTGCAACCGGCCGTCGGCGCCGTAGTCGATGCCGTGCAGATACATGTTGCGGGCGGTGCTGGAGCCGTGCTCGCTGGTGTACGTGCCGGTGGACGCGGACCACTCGCCGAGCGCGGTCCACTTGGTGCCGTCGTACTCGGCCAGCGCGTTGCGGCCGTTGCCGGAGACCCCGACGCGGTAGCTGAGCTGGAGGCGGCCCTCGGGGGTGGCCACGAACTGCGGATACGTGAACTGGGACGTGAGCGCGAGCCCGTCCAGGGTCGTCTGCACGGCGCCGAACTGTGCGCTGTTCCAGGGGTGTCCGGCGGGGTCGTCCAGCAGCCCGGCCACCGACTTCACGTAGAAGAAGCCACTGCTGTGTGAGTCCATGTTGAGGTGGAGTCGGCCGTCGACGCGCGAGATCCCCATGGAGATCACGTTGTGGGAGTCGTCGGTGGTGAGCTTGTGCGGCAGCCGGACGGTCTGCCAGTCCGCCCGGCCCAGCGCGCGGCGCCCGATGACGGCGGTGCGGTCGCCGGTGTACCAGACGGCGTACTGGTAGCCCTGGTAGGTGAGCAGCCCGTTCTTCTGGAACGCGTTGTTGTTGACGAGGCCGTTGTACGACTCGAAGTACACGGCCCCGGGGTCGAGCTGGGTGTCGGCGACCTTGCTGACCGCCGGGCCGGGGGCGCTCGGGGCGGCGGTCGCGCTTCCGGTGGGGATGGCGGCGCTGATGAGGGCGGTGGCCAGCACGGCGACGGCCAGGGGTCTCATATGCGTTTGTCTCCTACGTGTCCTAGGCGAGGTGGAACACTTCGGTGAGCGGTGTCATGGCCTCATCCGGCTTCGCGCCGTCCAATGCCTCGAAGAAGTCGGCCATTTCCGCCTGCCACCGCGCGTTGACGTCGGTGGCGGCCATCGCGGCCTGCGCGGCCGCGAAGTCCTCGGTCTCCAGATAGCCGACCAGCAGCCCGTCCTCCCGCAGGAAGAGCGAGTAGTTGTGCCACCCGGCCGCCGAGAGCGCCTCCAGCATCTCCGGCCACACGGCCTCGTGCCGCTCGCGGTACTCGGCCAGCCGGTCCTGACGGACCTTCAGCAGAAAACACACACGCCGCATCACGGGCCGCCTCAGAAGTGGAACTTGTCGATGTTGGACTTGTCGAAGACCGTGGGCGGGCCGAGGATGACCTCGCCCTTCTTGCCGACGGTGTACTCACCGAGCTTCCCGGCCTTGAACTTCTCCCCCTCGGCCCCGGTGATCTGCCCGGAGGCGAGCGCCGCGGCAGCGTACGAGCCCAGGTACCCCAGCTTCTTGGGGTCCCACAGCGCGAACTGCTCGACGGTGCCGTCCTTGACGTACTTGCGCATCTGGTTGGGCGTGCCGAGGCCGTTCAGCACGACCTTGCCCTTGTACGAGGAGTCGCTGATGTAGCGGGCGGCCGCGGCGATGCCGACCGTGGTGGGCGAGATGATGCCCTTCAGCTTCGGGTACGCCTTCAGCAGGCCCTGGGTCTCCTGGAACGACTTCTGGTCGTCGTCGTCCCCGTACACCGTCTTGACCAGCTTCATGTTCTTGTACGCGGGCTTCTTCAGCTCGTCCTTCATGAACCCGATCCAGGTGTTCTGGTTGGTCGCGTTCTGGGTGGCCGAAAGGATCGCGATCTCGCCCTTGTAGTCGAGCTGCTTGGCCAGGTGCTGGACCTGGCTGCGGCCGATCTCCTCCGAGCCGGCCTGGTTGATGAACAGCTGGCGGCACGCCGGGGCGGTGTCCGAGTCGTACGCGACGACCTTGATGTTCTTCTTCATGGCCTGCTTGAGCGGGCCGCACACCGCGTTGGGGTCGTTGGCGGCGATGAGGATGGCGTCCTGCCGCTGCTGGACCAGGGTGTTGATGTACGACACCTGGGAGGAGGCGCTGGCGTCGGACGGCCCGACCTCCTTGCCCTTGCCGCCGAACTCCCGGGCGGCGCCGATCCCGGAGGTGTCCAGGATCTTCAGGTACGGGTTGTTGATCTGCTTGGGCAGGAAGGCGAGCTTCAGCCCCTTCTTCAGCGGGGCGTCGGGGTTGGCCTTGGCCTGCGATCCGCTGTCGGCCTTGCCGCTGTTGTCGGTGTCCTTCTTGGTGGTGCCGCCACAGCCGGCGAGGGTGACGGCGAGGGCGCAGACCGCGGCCGCGGTGGCGGCGGCACGGCGCCGCGCGGAGGAACGCTGGATCATGGGTGACCTTTCAGCCGTATCTGTGTCAACTCGTCGTGGCGGCGCGCCGATGGCGCCAGGCACTCACGGTGGTGATCAGGCGCGGGGTGAGGACGGACGCCACCAGCAGCAGCCCGGTGACGATCACCTGGACCTCGTTGGCCACGTCGTTGAGGGTCAGCAGGTTCTTCAGGACGCCGATGAGCAGCACCCCGGCGACCGCGCCGAACAGGGTCCCCTTGCCGCCGTCGAAGTCGACCCCGCCCAGCAGGACAGCGGCGATGACCAGCATTTCGAAGCCCTGCCCGTTGTCGGCGCGGGCGCTGCCGTACCGCAGGGTGAACACCACCCCGGCGAAGGCGGAGACGAGCCCCGCCACGACGAACAGCAGCAGCTTGATCCGCTTGACGCGGATGCCCGCGAAGTACGCGGCGTCCTCCTGGGCGCCGATGGCGAACAGCGACCGGCCGAGCCCGGTGGAGTGCAGCACCACGGCGGCGACCACGGCCAGCACGATGAACAGCGCCACCGGATAGGTGAGGAAGGTCCCGGGCACGGTGGTGGTGTCGACCGCCCACTTCGCGTACGTCTCGGGGAAGTCGGTGATGGCGTTCGAACCGAGCACCACCGAGGCCAGCCCCCGGTACAGCGCGAGCGTGCCGATGGTGACGGCGAGCGACGGCAGCCCGACCCGGGTGACCAGCCAGCCGTTGAGCAGCCCGCCGGCCACGCCGACCAGCAGCACGATCGGCACGATGGTCTCGAACGCCCAGCCCTTGTCCCACAGTTCACCGGTCAGCGCGCTGGACAGGCCGAGCATCGAGGCCACCGACAGATCGACCTGCCCGGCCACCACCAGCAGCGTCATCGGCAGCGCCATCAGCGCGACCTCGGCGATGTCGTTGAAGGCGAAGGCGAGGTTGTCGCGGCTCGCGAAGCCGTCCGTCGTACCGAGCCCGGCGACGAAGACGGCCACCAGCAGCACCCCGACCGCGGTGTCCCACCTCGGCTTCATCGCGCGCTCCTCTTCCTCAGCGCACGGGTCATGCGCACGTTCACGATCCGGTCCACGCTGATGGCGGCCAGCAGCAGCGCGCCCGCGATGGCGTCCGCCCAGAAGGAGTCGACCTTCAGCACGGCCAGCGCGCTGCCGATGGTGGTGAGCAGCAGTGCACCCAGCGCCGCGCCCCACACGGTGCCGGTGCCGCCGACGATGGCGACCCCGCCGACCACGACCGCGCTGACCACGGTCAGCTCCCAGCCGTGCGCGTTGTCCGCGACGACGGTCCCGAAGCGGGCCAGCCACAGCGCTCCCGCGAAGCCGGAGACGGCCCCGGAGAAGAGGTACGCGCCGAGCACCCGCCGCCGGATCGGCACCCCGGCGAGCCGGGCGGCCTCGGGGTTGGAGCCGATGGCGTACAGCTCCCGGCCGCTGCGGTACGTCCGCAGGACGTACGCGGTCCCGGCGAGCACCGCTAGGGAGATCAGCGGCAGATACGGCAGCCCCAGGACACTGCCGCTGCCCAGGTCCAGCACGGACTGCGGCACGTCGGCGGCGTTGATCTGCTCCCCTTGCGCCCACCAGTAGTCGAGGCCCTGGATGATGTAGAGCATCCCGAGCGTGACCACCAGCGCGGGCACCTCGCCGAAGCTGACGAGCGATCCGCTGACGAGGCCGCAGACCGCGCCGACAAGGACGCCGAGCAGCAGCACCGTCAGCACCCCGTGGTCCGTCCCCGAGACGAACTTCCCGCAGGCGAAGGCGGACAGGCCCACCACGGAGCCCACCGACAGGTCGACGTTGCGGGTGATGACCACGACGGACTGCCCGACCGCGAGCAGCACCAGGATCGCGGCGTTCAGCAGCAGGTCCTTGATGCCCTGGTCGTTCAGGAAGCGGGGCTCGGCGACCCAGGTGAACAGCACCAGCAGCACCAGCGCGCCCGCGATGCTGATCTCCCGCGCCCGGAAGACGGCGTCGACCAGCGAGCGCGCCGAGCGTTCCGTGTCCGGCGCCGGTGCGGGTTTCTCGACCGTGACCGTCATGCCGCCCTCCCCTCGCCGCCGAGGCCCGTCGCGGCGGCCATCACCGACTCCTCGGTGGCCTCGGCCCGCGGGATCTCGGCGACCAGCCGACCCTCGTGCATCACCAGCACCCGATCGGCCATGCCGAGCACCTCGGGCAGATCGGAGGAGACCATCAGCACCGCGAGCCCCTCGGCGGCCAGCGACGACAGCAGCCGGTGCACCTCGGCCTTCGTCCCGACGTCGATGCCGCGCGTCGGCTCGTCCACGATGAGCACCGCCGGGTCGGTGGCCAGCCACTTGGCGAGCACGACCTTCTGCTGGTTGCCGCCGGACAGCACCCCGACGTGGTCGCCGAGGCTGCCGTACTTCAGCTGGAGCCGCACCGCCCAGTCCGACGCCCGGCCGCGCTCCAGCGCGCGCTTCACCATCCCCGCGCGGCCCAGCCGGTCCAGCCCGGTCAGCCCGATGTTGCGTTCGATGGACATCTCCATGACCAGGCCGCGCTGGCGCCGGTCCTCGGGGACGAGCGCGAGCCCGGCGTCCATGGCGGCGGTCGGCGAGCCGGGCCGCAGCACCGTGCCGCCCACCCGCACCTCTCCCGCGTCCGCCCGGTCCACCCCGAAGACGGCCTGCGCGACCTCGCTGCGCCCGGCGCCGACCAGCCCCGCGAGCGCGACGATCTCCCCGCGCCGCACGTCGAACGACACGTCCCGGAAGACGCCCTCCCGGGTCAGCCTGCGCACGGACAGCGCGGTCTCGCCGACCCGGGTCGGCTGCTTGGGGTACAGCTCCTCCAGGTCCCGGCCGACCATGCGGCGTACGAGGTCGTCCTGCGTCAGCCCGTCCAGCGGCTCGGACGCCACCCAGCGCCCGTCCCGGAGCGTGGTGACCCGCTGACACAGCTCGAAGATCTCCTCCAGCCGGTGCGAGATGAACAGCACCGCGGCGCCCTCCGCCCGCAGCGCCTCGACCACCGCGAAGAGCCGGGCGGTCTCGCTGCCGGTCAGCGCCGCCGTCGGCTCGTCCATGATCAGTACGCGGGCGTCGAAGGAGAGCGCCTTGGCGATCTCCACGATCTGCTGGTCGGCGATGGACAGCCCGCGCGCGGGCCGGTCCGGGTCGAGGTCGACACCGAGCCGCGCCATCAGACCGGCGACCTGCGCCCGTACCGCCTTGTGGTCGATCCGGCCGAGCGCCCGCCGGGGCTGACGGCCCATGAAGATGTTCTCGGCGATCGACAGATCGGGGAAGAGCGTCGGCTCCTGGTAGATCACGGCGATGCCCACGTCGCGGGCGTCGGCGGGGCCGTGGAAGACCACCGGTTCGCCGTCCAGCAGCACCTCGCCGGAGTCCGGCCGGTGCACTCCGGCCAGCGCCTTGATGAGCGTCGACTTGCCCGCGCCGTTCTCCCCGGCCAGGGCGTGCGCCTCCCCGGCGAAGAGCTCGAGCGAGACGTCCCGGAGGGCCCGTACGGCGCCGAAGGACTTGTTCACCCCCTTGAGGGCGAGGACCGGAACGCCGGTCGGAACTGACTGGCTCACGGAGTCTCCTGATGCGTGCCGAACACGGTGCGAATGAAATGTTTCAATGCGGATTCCGGGAAGCTAGCTCCGAGCCATGGGCCCGTCAAGGGGGTGCGCAGCAGGTAAATCCCCTCCGCGCACGACCACTTGACGCACCCCGGCGACCGGCCCTACGGTCCAGGCGCCTGTCGATTGAATCGTTTTCATCCAGCCGTCCCTGGAGGAAGCTCGTGATCAGCAGACGCCACCTGCTCGCCACCACCGCTGCCACCGGTACGGCCCTCACGGGTCTGCCCGCACTCGCCCCGTCCGCCGCCGCGGAGAACCGCCCCACCGCGGGACTGCGGATCCGGAGCACCACGGTCGAGTACGCCACCCGCCCGCTCGGCCTGGACACCCCCCACCCCCGGCTGACCTGGATCCTCGAATCCGACGCCCGCGACCAGTCGCAGAGCGCCTACCGCATCCGGATCGCCACCTCCCCGGACCGGCTCGACGACCCGGACGTCTGGGACAGCGGCAAGCGCACATCGGGCCAGTCGGCCCTGGTCCGCTACGACGGCCCGGCCCTGCGCCCGCGCACCCGCTACCACTGGTCCGTACGCGTCTGGGACGACCGCGGCCGCCCCTCCCCGTGGTCGGCCCCCGACTGGTGGGAGACCGGGCTGCTCGGCGCCGGGCAGTGGCAGGCGCGCTGGATCACCGCGCCCGCCGAAGTGACCGCGCCCCCGCACCTGGACGGCGCCACCTGGATCTGGTTCCCCGAAGGCGACCCGTCCGCCGACGCCCCGGCGGCCACCCGCTGGTTCCGCACCACGGTCCGGACTACCGGCACCGTCCGGCGCGCCCGCCTGGTCGTGGCGGCCGACGACGGCTTCACCGCCCACGTGGACGGCACCGAGGTCGCCGCCCGCGAGGCGCTGGGCGTGGCCAAGGCATGGGCGCACCCGGTCACCGTCGACGTCACCGAACACCTGCGCCGGGGAGCGGCCACCCTCGCGATCGCGGCCACCAACGCCGAGCAGGGTCCGGCGGGTCTGCTGGCCACCCTGGCGCTCACTTACGAGGATGGCACCCCCGAGGACGGCACCACCCACCACCACACGGACCGGACCTGGCGCACCACCGACCGCCGGCCACCCGCCACCTGGACCTCCCCCGGCCACGACGACAGCGACTGGACCACCGCCAAGGAGCTCGCCCCCTGGGGCGGCGGGCCGTGGGGCAGGGTGCTGCCGCAACAGTCGCCCGCCCAGCTGCGCCGCACCTTCCGGCTCGGCCGGAAGCCCGTCGCCCGCGCCCGGCTGTACGCCACCGCGCTCGGCCTCTACGAGGCCCACCTCAACGGCGTCCGCGTCGGCCACGACCAACTGACCCCCGGCTGGACCGACTACCGCAAGCGCGTGCAGTACCAGACGTACGACGTCACCGACGCCCTGCGGCGCGGCACCAACGCCATCGGCGTGACCCTCGCCCCCGGCTGGTACGCCGGAAACGTCGCCTGGCTCGGCCAGCACCAGTACGGCACCCGCCCCGCGCTGCTCGCCCAGCTGGAGGTCACGTACACCGACGGCAGCACCGAGCGCGTCACCACCGACCCCGAGTGGCGCGCCGCCACCGGCCCGCTGCTGACCGCCGACCTGCTGATGGGCGAGGCGTACGACGCCCGCAAGGAGACCCCGGGCTGGACGTCACCGGGCTTCGACGACACCGGGTGGCAACCCGCCACCACCGCCGCGGACATCGCCACCGAGGTGGTGGCCCAGGTCGACGCGCCGACCCGGGTGGAACGCGAGCTGACACCCGTCAAACGCACCGAACCCACCCCGGGCGTCCACCTCTTCGACCTGGGCCAGAACATGGTCGGCAGCGTCCGCCTCACCGTCTCGGGACCGGCCGGCCACACGGTCCGGATCCGCCACGCCGAAGTGCTGAACCCCGACGGCACCGCGTACACCGCCAATCTGCGCACCGCCCACCCCACCGACACGTACACCCTGAAGGGCGGTGGCACCGAGACCTACACACCGCGCTTCACCTTCCACGGCTTCCGCTACGTCGAGGTCACCGGCTACCCCGGCACACCGCCCCTGGACGCGGTGACCGGCCGGGTCATGCACACCGCCGCCCCGTTCACCATGTCCTTCCGCACCGACGTGCCGATGCTGAACCAACTGCACTCCAACATCACCTGGGGCCAGCGCGGCAACTTCCTCTCCGTCCCCACCGACACCCCGGCCCGCGACGAACGGCTCGGCTGGACCGGGGACATCAACGTCTTCTCCGGCACGGCCGCGTACACCATGGAGTCGGCCCGCTTCCTCACCAAGTGGCTCCAGGACCTGCGCGACGGACAGGGCTCGGACGGCGCCTTCCCCGATGTGGCCCCGGTCGTCAGCGGCCTCGGCAGCGGCACCGCGGGCTGGGGCGACGCCGGGGTGACCGTCCCCTGGAACCTGTACCAGGCGTACGGCGACACCCGGGTCCTGCGCGAGAACTGGCCCGCCATGCGCCGCTGGATCGCGTACCTGGAGAAGCACAGCTCGGACCTGCTGCGCCCCGCCGAGGGCTACGGCGACTGGCTCAACGTGGACGCCGAGACCCCCAAGGACGTCATCGGCACCGCCTACTTCGCCCACGCCACCGACCTCGTCGCCCGCACGGCACACGTCCTCCGCGAGGACCCCGCCCCCTACGAGGACCTGCTGGCCCGCATCAAGAGCGCGTTCACCGCCGCGTACGTCTCCGACGACGGCAAGGTCAAGGGCGACACCCAGACGGGTTACGTCCTGGCGCTCTCCATGGACCTGCTGCCCGCCGCCCTTCGCCGCCCGGCGGCCGACCGCCTCGTCGCCCTGATCGAGGCCCGCGACGGGCACCTGTCCACCGGCTTCCTCGGCACCCCGCGGCTGCTCCCGACGCTCACCGCGACCGGCCACACCGACCTGGCCCACCGCCTGCTCCGGCAGCGCACCTTCCCCTCCTGGGGCTACCAGATCGACCGGGGCGCGACCACGATGTGGGAGCGCTGGGACTCCATCAAGCCGGACGGCGGCTTCCAGGACGTCGGGATGAACTCCTTCAACCACTACGCCTACGGCTCGGTCGGCGAGTGGATGTACCAGAACATCACCGGCATCGCCCCCGCCGCCCCCGGCTTCCGCCGGATCCTCGTCCGGCCCCGCCCCGGCGGCGACGTCCGCTCGGCCGAAGGCCGCTACGACTCCCTCTACGGGCCGATTACCACCCGCTGGTCACAGCGGGACGGGGCGTTCACGCTCACGGTCTCGGTACCGGTCAACACCACCGCCGAGATCTGGGTGCCCGCGCGCCGCGAAGCCGACGTGACCCAGCGGGGCGCCCGGTTCCTGCGGCTGGCCGACGGCTGCGCGGTGTACGCCGCGGGCTCGGGTTCGTACCGCTTCTTGACGCGCACCGACGTGCGCGCTTAGCTTTCTTGAATCGTTTCACTCCCAAGGAGACCCATGTCTGACGTTCCGGCCGTGAAGGCAGCCCTCAAGAGCCAGGCGATCGAGACGCCGTCATGGGCGTACGGCAACTCCGGAACCCGTTTCAAGGTCTTCGCCCAGCCCGGTGTCCCCCGCACCCCCCAGGAGAAGCTGGACGACGCCGCCCAGGTGCACGCCTTCACCGGCGTCGCCCCCACTGTCGCCCTGCACATCCCCTGGGACAAGGTGGACGACTACGCGGCGCTCGCCAAGTACGCCCAGGAGCGCGGGCTGAAGCTGGGAGCGATCAACTCCAACGTCTTCCAGGACGACGACTACAAGCTGGGCTCGGTCACCCACCCCGACCCGGCGGTCCGCCGCAAGGCCGTGGACCACCTCCTGGAGTGCGTCGACATCATGGACGCCACCGGCTCCCGCGACCTCAAGCTCTGGTTCTCCGACGGCACCAACTACCCCGGCCAGGACGACATCGCCGCCCGCCAGGACCGCCTCGCCGAGGCCCTGAGCACCGTCTACGACCGGCTCGGGGACGACCAGCGCATGCTGCTGGAGTACAAGTTCTTCGAGCCCGCCTTCTACACCACCGACGTCCCGGACTGGGGCACCGCCTACGCCCACTGCCTGAAGCTCGGCCCCAAGGCCCAGGTCTGCGTCGACACCGGCCACCACGCCCCGGGCACCAACATCGAGTTCATCGTCGCGCTGCTCCTCCGCGAGAAGAAGCTCGGCGCCTTCGACTTCAACTCCCGCTTCTACGCCGACGACGACCTCATGGTCGGCGCCGCCGACCCCTTCCAGCTCTTCCGCATCATGTACGAGGTCATCCGCGGCGGCGGCCTCACCCCGGACATCGCGTTCATGCTCGACCAGTGCCACAACATCGAGCCCAAGATCCCGGCGATCATCCGCTCGGTGATGAACGTCCAGGAGGCCACCGCCAAGGCCCTCCTCGTCGACCGCGACGCCCTCGCCACCGCCCAGCGGTCGGGCGACGTCCTCGGCGCCAACGCGGCCTTGATGGACGCGTACAACACCGACGTACGCCCCCTCCTCGCCGAGGTGCGCGAGGAACTGGGCATCGACCCCGACCCGATGGCCGCGTACCGGGCGTCCGGCTGGGCGGACCGGATCGTCGCGGAGCGCGTGGGCGGCGAACAGGCGGGCTGGGGCGCGTAGCCCCTGCGTACCCCCGTCCCTTCCTCCCCAGACAGGTCCGCACCCCACACAGAGGACGACATGACCGCAGAACTCCACCCCGAGGCGGCCACGCTGCTGGAGCGGAGCCACCGCCTCGGCGCCGATCCGCGCAACACCAACTACGCGGGCGGCAACACCTCCGCCAAGGGCACCGACACCGACCCCGTCACCGGCCAGGACGTCGAGCTGATGTGGGTCAAGGGCTCGGGCGGCGACCTGGGCACCCTCGCCCCCGCCGGGCTCGCCGCGCTCCGCCTGGACCGCCTCCGCGCGCTCACCGGCGTCTACCCGGGGGTGGAGCGCGAGGACGAGATGGTCGCCGCGTTCGACTACTGCCTCCACGGCAAGGGCGGCGCGGCGCCGTCCATCGACACCGCCATGCACGGCCTGGTCGACGCCGCCCATGTGGACCACCTCCACCCCGACTCCGGCATCGCCCTCGCCTGCGCAGCCGACGGCGAGGCGCTCACCAAGGAGTGCTTCGGCAACCAGGTGGTCTGGGTGCCCTGGCGCCGCCCCGGCTTCCAGCTGGGCCTGGACATCGCCGCCATCAAGAAGGCCAACCCCCAGGCCATCGGCTGCATCCTCGGCGGCCACGGCATCACCGCCTGGGGCGACACCTCCACCGAATGCGAGGCCAACTCCCTACGCATCATCCGCACCGCCGAGAAGTTCCTCGCCGAACGCGGCAAGACGGACCCCTTCGGCCCCGTAGTCCACACCACCCTCCCCCAGGCCGAACGCCGCGCCCGCGCCGCCGCCCTCGCCCCGGTCATCCGCGGCCTGGCCTCCACCGACCGTCCGCAGGTGGGCCACTTCACGGACAGCGACACCGTGCTGGACTTCATCTCCCGCGCCGAACACCCCCGCCTGGCGGCGCTGGGCACCTCGTGCCCGGACCACTTCCTCCGTACGAAGGTCCGCCCCCTCGTGCTGGACCTCCCGCCGGACGCGCCCCTGGACGAGGCGATCGACCGCCTCAAGGAACTCCACGCCACCTACCGCACCGACTACGCGGCCTACTACGACCGCCACGCCACCCCCGACTCCCCCGCGATGCGCGGCGCGGACCCGGCGATCGTGCTGATCCCGGGCGTGGGGATGTTCAGCTACGGCAAGGACAAGCAGACGGCCCGGGTCGCGGGCGAGTTCTACGTCAACGCGATCAACGTGATGCGGGGCGCCGAGGCGGTGTCGTCCTACGCGCCCATCGAGGAGTCGGAGAAGTTCCGCATCGAGTACTGGGCGCTGGAAGAGGCCAAGCTCCAGCGCATGCCGAAGCCCAAGCCCCTCGCCACCCGGGTCGCCCTGGTGACCGGCGCGGGCTCGGGCATCGGCAAGGCGATCGCCCACCGCCTGGTGGCAGAGGGCGCCTGCGTCGTCGTGGCAGACCTGAACGCGGACTCAGCGGCAGCCGTGGCCCAAGAGCTGGGCGGCCCGGACAAGGCAATCCCCGTAACAGCAGACGTCACCAAAGAAGACGACATCAAGGAAGCCTTCACCACCGCAGCCCTGGCCTTCGGCGGCGTGGATCTCCTGGTCAACAACGCCGGGATCAGCATCTCCAAACCGCTCCTCGACACCACCGCCAAGGACTGGGACCTCCAGCACGACATCATGGCGCGCGGTTCCTTCCTCGCCTCGCGCGAGGCGGCCCGCGTGTTCATCGCCCAGAACATGGGCGGCGACATCGTCTACATCGCCTCCAAGAACGCGGTCTTCGCGGGCCCCAACAACATCGCGTACTCCGCCACCAAGGCCGACCAGGCACACCAAGTACGCCTTCTAGCCGCCGAGTTGGGCGGTCACGGCATCCGCGTCAACGGGGTCAACCCCGATGGCGTCGTCCAGGGCAGCGGCATCTTCGCGGGCGGCTGGGGCGCGCAGCGCGCCGCGGTGTACGGGGTGCCCGAGGAGAAGCTGGGCGAGTTCTACGCCCAGCGCACCCTGCTCAAGCGCGAGGTGCTCCCGTCCCACGTGGCGAACGCGGTCTTCGCGCTCACCGGCGGCGATCTGTCCCACACCACGGGCCTGCACATCCCGGTCGACGCGGGGGTCGCGGCGGCGTTCCTGCGCTGACGCGCGCGTGAGGGGGACGGGGCCCCGGAAGGCCCCGGCCCCCGCCCGTACGAAACCCACCGCACCCCTTCCGCACACCCACCCCCACCACGAGGTCAACGTGTCCAGAGAACACCGCTTCGCCGCCGTGGACCTCGGTGCGTCCAGCGGCCGCGTCATGGTCGGCCGGGTCACCCCGGACACGCTGACGCTCCACGAGGTGCACCGCTTCCCCAATGAACCGGTGCGCCTCAACGGCACCCTGCACTGGAACATCCTGTCCCTCCACCAGGGCGTCCTGACCGGCCTCAAAGCAGCGGCGCACGGCACCGACACCCCCCTGACCAGCATCGGCATCGACAGCTGGGCCGTCGACTACGGCCTGCTCGACACCACCGGCTCGCTCCTCGGCAACCCCGTCCACTACCGCGACACCCGCACCGCCGACGCGGCGGACACCGTCTCGGCGGCCATCCCACCCGCGGCCCTCTACGCGGCGACGGGCCTCCAGCACCTCCCCTTCAACACGATCTACCAGCTCGTCGCCGCCCGCGGCACCCCCGCCCTGGCCGCCGCCCACCGCCTGCTCCTCATCCCCGATCTCATCGCGTACTGGCTGACGGGCGAGGCGGGCACGGAGCTGACGAACGCGTCAACCACCCAGCTCATCGACCCCCGCACGCGCGCCTGGTCCCCCCACATCGCGGACACCCTCGGCATCGACCTCGCCCTCTTCCCGCCCCTCCGGGACCCCGGCACCCCCGCCGGAACCCTCCTCCCGGACGTCCTCGCCGCAACCGGCCTCGCCCACCACACCCCCGTGACGGCGGTCGGCTCGCACGACACCGCCTCCGCCGTCGTCGGCGTCCCCGCCACGAGCCCCCGCTTCGCGTACATCGCCACGGGCACCTGGTCGCTGGCCGGGCTGGAGCTGGACGCGCCGGTCCTCACCGAGGCGAGCCGGCTGGCGAACTTCACCAATGAGCTGGGCGTGGACGGCACGGTGCGCTACCTGCGCAACATCATGGGCCTGTGGCTGCTCCAGGAGTGCCTGCGCACCTGGGAGAACGCCGGAGACCAACACCACCTCCCCACCCTCCTCGAAGCAGCAAGCCACGCCACCCCCCTGCGCTCCGTCGTGGACGCGGGCGACCCGGCGTTCATCGCCCCCGGCAACATGCCCGACCGCATCGCCGCCGCCTGCCACCGCACCGGCCAGCCCGCTCCCCGTACGCCCGTCGAGACGACCCGCTGCGTCCTGGACTCCCTCGCCCTGGCGCACCGCCGCGCGCTCCGGGACGCCGTCCGCCTGTCGGGCCGTACGGTCGACACCGTGCACATCGTCGGCGGTGGCGCGCACAACACCCTGCTGTGCCAGCTCACGGCCGACGCCTGCGGCCTCCCGGTGGTCGCGGGCCCGGCCGAGGCGGCGGCGCTCGGAAACGTCCTGATCCAGGCGCGCACGGCCGGAACGATCAGCGGCGGGCTGCCGGAACTCCGCGCGCTGCTTCACAGCACCCAGCCGCTGAGGCAGTATGAGCCCACGGGTGATCACTCGGCGTGGGACAGGGCAGCTTCCCGCCTGGAAGGCGCACAGGTCACCGCGACCGAGGAGGCCGAGGCGGCCGAGGAGGAACCGTGCGGGTAGCGCTCTTCATCACCTGCGTCAACGACACGCTGTATCCGCGTACCGGCCAGGCCGTGGTCACCCTGCTGGAGCGGCTGGGCGTGGAGGTGGGCTTCCCGCCCGAGCAGAGCTGCTGCGGCCAGCCGCAGTTCAACACGGGCTACCGCCACGACACCGAGCCCCTCCTGCGCCGCTATGCCACCGCGTTCCGCGGCTACGACTACGTCGTCACGCCCTCCGGGTCGTGCGCCGCGATGGTGCGCGACAACTATCCGAGGATGGGCGCGAAGGCCGCCGCCGAGGGCCGTGGCCAGGAGCTGGCGGACCTGGCGGCCACCGTCGTCCCGAAGACGTACGAGCTGACGGAGTTCCTCACCGAGGTGCTCGAGGTGACGGACGTCGGCGCCTACTACCCGCACACCGTCACGTACCACCCCACCTGCCACGGTCTGCGCATGCTCCACCTGGGCGACCGCCCGCGCACACTCCTCTCCGCCGTCAAGGGGCTGGACCTGGTGGAGTTGCCGGGCGCGGAGGAGTGCTGCGGTTTCGGTGGCACGTTCGCGGTCAAGAACGCGGCCGTGTCGGCGGCGATGGGCGCGGACAAGGCGCGCAACATCACGGCGACCGGCGCCGAGTCGGTCTGTACGGTCGACAATTCCTGCCAGATGCACATCGGCGGCACCCTCGCCCGCCAGGGTTCGGCGGTCCGCCCGGTGCACATCGCCGAGATCCTGGCCAGCACGGAAGGAGACGTCTGGTGAGCGGAACCCACCAAGCCACCTATCTGGGGATGCCCGCCTTCCCGGCGGCGGCCGACGCCTCCACCCGCAACACCCAGCTGCGAGCCAACCTGCGCCACGCCACGCACACCATCCGCGCGAAGCGCGCCACGGCCGTGTCCGAGCTGGACGACTGGCAGCGGCTGCGCACCGCGGGCGCGGCCATCAAGGACCGTACGCTGCGCCATCTCGACCACTACCTGGAGCAGCTGGAGAGCGCGGTCACGGCGGCCGGGGGCCAGGTGCACTGGGCGGGCGATGCCGACGAGGCGAACCGCATCGTCACCGACCTGGTGCGGGCCACGGGCGAACGCGAGGTCGTCAAGGTCAAGTCGATGGCGACGCAGGAGATCGGGCTGAACGGCGCCCTGTCCTCCGCCGGGATCACGGCGTACGAAACCGATCTCGCCGAGCTGATCGTGCAGCTCGGTGACGACCTCCCGTCCCACATCCTGGTCCCGGCCATCCATCGCAACCGCGGCGAGATCCGCGACATCTTCACCGAGCGGATGGCCGGGTGGGGCCGCCCGGCCCCGGAGGGCCTGACCGACGCCCCCGCCGATCTGGCGGAAGCCGCCCGTCTCCACCTCCGCGAGAAGTTCCTGAACGCCAAGGTGGGGATCTCCGGCGCCAACTTCATGATCGCGGAGACCGGGACCCTGGTCGTCGTCGAGTCCGAGGGCAACGGCCGGATGTGTCTGACCCTCCCCGAGACGCTGATCTCCGTCGTCGGCATCGAGAAGGTGGTTCCCACCTTCCAGGACCTGGAGGTGTTCCTCCAGCTCCTCCCCCGCTCCTCGACCGCGGAGCGGATGAACCCGTACACCTCCACCTGGACCGGCACCACGGACGGCGACGGCCCGCGCGCCTTCCACCTCGTCCTGCTGGACAACGGCCGCACCGACACCCTCGCCGACACCGTGGGCCGCCAGGCGCTGCGCTGCATCCGCTGTTCGGCGTGTCTGAACGTGTGCCCGGTGTACGAGCGGGCCGGCGGCCATGCGTACGGCTCGGCGTACCCCGGCCCGATCGGCGCCATCCTCACCCCGCAACTGCGCGGCACCCAGAGCGAGTTGGACGCCTCCCTGCCGTACGCGTCCTCCCTGTGCGGTGCGTGCTACGAGGTGTGCCCGGTGGCCATCGACATTCCCGAGGTCCTGGTGCACCTGCGCGAGCGGGTGGTCGAGGGCGGCCCGGCGTCGGTGCGCGGCACCCGCGCGGTGGTCAAGCCCGCCAAGGGCCACGCCGCGGAGCGGGCCGCCATGCGGGCGGCGAGCTGGGCCCTGGACCACCCCGGCGTGCTGCGCACCGGCCAGCGCCTGGCCGCCCGCACCCGCCGCTTCCACCCGCGCCGCCTGCCGGGGCCGGGGCGGGCGTGGAGCGACACGCGGGACCTGCCGAAGGTGCCCGCGGAGTCGTTCCGCGACTGGTGGCAACGGACGCGGGGCGATGGCGGAACCGTTGACGCCCACGACGCGAGGAAAACCCCATGAGTTCCCGAGCCCTGGTGATGGCGCGTATCCGCCGCGCCCTGGCCGATGTGCCGCGCGCGGAGACACCGTCCGAGGTGGCGGTCGACCGTACGTACCACCGCGTCCACGGCGACCGCACCACCGCCGAGACGGTCGACCTGCTTGCCGAGAACCTGGCCGACTACCGCGCGATCGTGCACCGCACTACGGCCTCCGACCTGCCCGCCCTGATCGCGAGCCTGCTCACCGCGCGCGGTGCGACGAGTGTGGTCGCTCCGTCCGGCCTGCCCGCCGAGTGGCTGTCCGCGACCGATGTCGTACGGCTGACGGACTCCCCCGACCAGACGCCCCACGATCTGGACGACGTGTCCAGCGTGGTTACCGCCTGCGCGCTGGCCATCGCCGAGACCGGCACCATCGTCCTGGACGCCGACACCGACCAGGGCCGCCGCCGCATCTCCCTCGTCCCCGACCACCACATCTGTGTGATCCGCGTCCCGGCCCAGGTGGTGGACTCGGTCCCGCAGGCTCTCGAACGCCTCGACCCGGCCCGCCCGTTGACCTGGATCTCGGGCCCGTCGGCGACGAGCGACATCGAGTTGGACCGCGTGGAAGGCGTCCACGGCCCCCGCACCCTGGAAGCGGTCCTCGTAGCGGACTGAGACCCTCGCCATGAAATTCGAACACGCCGCGCACCCTCCGTCGCTCGCGGTGACCACGTGTCGTACGGTGCTGGTTGGATGGGGGCCGTGTCGAACGGGGAGGGCGAGCGGTGAGCGGCGGCGGCGCCAAGGGCGGCAACATAGATCTGGCTTTCGACAAGGATTCGCAGGCCGAGATAGTGAAGGGCCTGCGGGCGGCGATCGGCGAGCTGAGGGACATCGCCTCGGCGTCGGACGCCGAGACGGGGGCGGGGTTCGAAGAGCTGTCCATGACGTCCATGGAGGCCGGACACAACGGCCTGGCCAAGGACTTCGAGGACTTCTGCGAACTGTGGGACTGGGGTGTGCGCGGCTTGATCGAGGACGCCAGCAAGCTCGCGGAGAAGGTGGGACTGGCGGCCGGCTCGCAGTGGGAGCAGGAGCAGTACGCCCAGGGGACGTTCAAGGTGGCCGCGAACTCGATGCTGGGCAATCCGCACCTGGATGAAAAGACGGTCGTGAAGAAGGACATGGGTGAGCTGATCTCGGTCGACACCTGGACGCCGGACTACAGCAAGGAGTCCTTCGAGAAGAGCGCGGCCGACTCTGAGAAGGCATGGGACGCCGCCGGCGAGGAGGCGGGCCATCGGTATAAATCGACCGGCATTCAGCACTTCGTCGACCAGGCTGCCGAGGAGAGCGCCAAGAGGGGCGACCGCTGATGGGCTGGGACCTGACCCCCGACTTCGTCGACGACGCCGTCGAGAAGGGCGGGGAGCTCATCGGCGACGGCGTCGAATGGGCCGGCAACAAGACCGCGGACGGGCTGGACAAGGTCGGCTGGGAGAGCGGCGCGGACTTCGTCCGCGACAAGTCCCGCTCCACCGCGAACTACCTGGGCGCGGACGTCGCCGAGATGCAGCTCGGGGAGACCGAGGACCCCAAGAAGCTGATCTACGGCAGCGTGAGCAGGATCCGCTCCACGGCGAAGCACCTGAAGGACTTCCAGTCGGCGTTCGAGAAGGTCGGCAACGGCCTGAAGGCGCTGGACTCCTCCCACTGGAAGGGCGAGGCCGCCGACGCCTTCCGGGACGAGGTGTCGGTCAAGCCGAAGGAGTGGTTCAAGGCCGCGGACGCGTGCAAGAAGGCCGCCGGGGCGCTGGAGGACTTCGCCGGGACCGTGGAGTGGGCGCAGGGCCAGGCGCAGGACGCGATCGACGCGTACAAGGCGGCCAAGACCGCGTCCGAGGAGGCCCGTTCCGCGCACAACGCCAAGGTGGACGCGTACAACACCGCCGCCGAGGCGTACAACGCGAAGGTGGACGACGGCAAGGACCCGGGCAAGAAGCCCACCAAGCCGGGCGAGTTCCACGACCCCGGCACGGCCAAGGCGAAGGCGGCGCAGGAGAAGCTGGACGAGGCGCGCCGCCAGCGGGACGAGGCGGTCATCGCGGCGCGCAAGGCGGTCCAGCAGGCCAAGGACGCGGCCCCGCCGAAGCCGTCGTACGGCGAGCAGTTCGGGGCCGGCCTGGATGGGCTGGGCGCGGACGCGATGCACTTGACGGGCGGAGTCATCAAGGGCGTCGCGGGGCTGAACTCGTTCGCGCGCAGCCTGAATCCGATGGACCCGTACAACCTGACCCACCCGGCTGAGTACCTCACGGGTCTGAACAGCACGGCGGCCCAGCTCCACACGGTGGCCAGCAACCCGGGCGCGGCCCTCAAGAACATGTACAACGAGTTCTCCAAGGACCCTTCGGAAGGTTTTGGCCGGGCCCTCCCCGAGCTGCTCGGCACGAAGGGCGCAGGCCGCCTGAAGGAGGCGGCGCGCCTGGGCAAGGCGCGCAAGACCCTGAAGAACGAGGGGCCGCACGGCGCCGGGCGCAGGGATGGCGACAAGACTTGCGGCTGGGACCCGATCGACCTCGCCACGGGGAAGATGTTCCTGCCGCAAACCGATGTCTCCCTGCCCGGTGCGTTGCCGTTGGTGTTCAGGCGCCGGGTTGAGTCCGGCTATTCGGCGGGGCGCTGGTTCGGCCCGTCCTGGTCGAGTACCGCTGACCAACGGCTGGAGATTGACGCCGAAGGCGTCATCTTCGTCAGCGAGGACGGGGTGCTGCTGTCCTACCCGCACCCCGCACCCGATGTCCCAACCCTCCCGGAGGCAGGCCCACGCTGGCCTCTGGAGCGGGACCCTCATGGCGACTACACGCTCACCGACCCCGACACCGGCTGCATCCGCCACTTCAACGGTCCACGGGGCGTGGACCCGGGCGGCGACGGGATCGCCCCGCTGGACCAGATATCCGACCGCTCCGGCCACTGGATCACCTTCGAGTACGACGCCGAGGGCGCCCCGACCGCCATCGCGCACAGCGCCGGATACGAGCTGAAGCTCAGCACCGCCGAGGGCCGGATCACCGCCCTCCACCTGGCGGGCGCGGCCGAGGGCGGCAACGACCGGGAGCTGGTCCGCTACGGGTACACCGACGGCAACCTCACCGGCGTGACGGGCTCCTCCGGCCTCCCCCTGCGGTTCGAGTACGACGACGAGCGCCGCGTCATCGCTTGGATCGATACCAACGACCGCCGGTACGACTACGTCTACGACCACCGGGACCGCTGCATCGCCGAGGGTGGCGAGGCGGGCCACGTATCCATCCACCTCTCGTACGACGAGGTCGACCAGGCAACCGGCCACCGCGTCACGATCGTCACCACGCCCGAGGGTCACACCACGCGGTATCTCGTCAATGACAAGGCGCAGGCGGTCGCCGAGACCAACCCCCTGGGCCACACCACCCGCACCGAGTACGACCGCTACGACCGCGTCCTCTCCCGCACCGATGCGCTGGGCCGCACCACTGCTTTCGCCTACGACGAGGCGGGCCACCTCACCCGGATCACCGCCCCCGACGGCAGCGAGTCCACGGCGACGTACAACGACCTCGGCCAGCCGACGTCCATCACGGGCCCGGACGGCGCCACCTGGACCCAGACGTACGACGAGGCGGGCCGCCCCACGTCGGCCACCGACCCGGCAGGCCACACGACCCGTTTCTCCTACGACTCGTACGGCCACCTGTCGTCCGTCACCAACGCGCTGGATGAAACGACCCAGGTCCGCTGCGACAAGGCGGGCCTGCCGGTGGAGATCACCGACCCACTGGGGGCGGTGACCCGCTACGAACGCGACGCTTTCGGCCGCCCCATCACAATCACCGACGCGCTCGGCGCCACCACCCACCTCAGCTGGACGGTGGAAGGAAAACTCACCCGCCGTACCAACCCCGATGGCTCCACGGAAACCTGGACGTACGACGGCGAAGGCAACTGCACCACCCACACCGACGCCATCGGCGCCACCACGACCTTCGAATACACCCACTTCGACCTGCTCGCAGCCCGCACCGACCCGAACGGCGTCCGCTACGAGTTCGAGCACGACACGGACCTGCGCCTCACTCAAGTCACTAACCCGCAGGGCCTGACCTGGGATTACGTCTACAACTCCGCAGGCCACCTCACCTCCGAGACGGACTTCGACGACCGCACCGTCACGTACGAACACGACGCGGCGGGCCAGTTGCTCCGCCGTACCAACCCCCTGGGCCAGACCATTGCGTATGAGTACGACGCCCTCGGCCAGATCACCCGCAAGACCGCCGACGACCAAGCGACGACCCTCACCTACGACCCAGCGGGCCGCCTAACCGCAGCCACCGGTCCCGACACCGAGGTGATCTATCAGCGCGATCGCCTGGGCCGGATCAAGTCCGAGATGGTGAACGGCCGCGTCCTGGCCCACACATACGACTCCCTGGGCCGGCGCACTCGCCGTGTAACCCCAAGCGGCGCGATCACCACATACACCTACGACGCGGCAGGCAACCGCACCGCCCTGACCGCCGGTGGCCACACATTGGCCTCCGAACACGACGCGGCAGGCCGCGAGACAACTCGCCGCATCGGCGACACCCTCACCGTCACCAACACCTGGGACCCCCTGGGCCGCCTGACCGAACAATCCCTGACGGGCGCATCCGACGCGTCCCTCATCCAGCACCGCGCCTACACCTACCGCGCAGACGGCAATGTCACCGCAATCAACGACCGTCTGAACGGCCCGAGCAGCTTCGACCTGGACGCGGCAGGCCGCGTGACAACGGTCCGCGCCACCGGCTGGACCGAGACGTACGCCTACGACGAAGCAGGCAACCAAACCCAAGCGGCGTGGCCCACCAACGGTGCACCCCAGGAAGCCACCGGCCCCCGTACCTACACCGGCACCCGCATCACCCGCGCCGGAAATCTGCGCTACGAACACGACGCCGGGGGCCGCCTCACCCTCCGCCAGAAGACCCGCCTCTCGAAGAAGCCCGACACCTGGCACTACACCTGGGACTCCGAAGACCGCCTCACCACCGTCACCACCCCCGACGGCACGGTATGGCGCTACCTCTACGACCCCTTCGGCCGCCGCACCACAAAACAACGCC